>JARCRW010000085.1 GCA_029850515.1 Nitrosotalea sp.
AATTAGAGGTACTATTAGACTGGATTCTCATTATATGCCAGGACCGCTTTTACAGATGAAATCTATCCCAAACCCTGTATGACTCAAACTATTTTTTTTAGATATTTCTTTGAAACACTATAGCCCTATGCTGTTGATGGCATTTCCTGAATTTGCATCAATTATCAGGATTATCTTCTTGCCTTTATGGTCATATTGTGCAAACCATATTGGCACATGTAACAGTTCTCCACTTGAAACATCTTCCTGAGTCTCCATCTGTCTTATCATGTGATACTTGGAATGGACCTTCTGTGATTGTATTTGGTCTACAATGACTTTTGCCTGGTTCTTTGCAGTATCCTCATTGATGTCACCATTTAAGATCTTGACTGACTTGGGAATATTTTTTGGATCAAAATCGACTCTGCTGTCTAGTGTAAACTCGTATCCATGTGGTTGGTATGCTGTCAATGATTTTACCGAAACTACGGGACAGTTGTAATTTTCATCTACTGTATGTGACTTTGTAGCGTTGCCACCACCACCCATCATTCCACCTCCGCCCATCATGGTACCAAACAACATTCCGTCCATCATTCCTCCGCCGAAACCCCCTCCTCCACCTTGTCTGGAATCCCCGCTCATTGCTCCTCCCATGAGTCCTGCCATTGCAACAGTTGCTGCAATGCTTCCAACTTGGACAGCAATGTCTGTTGCAATAAGATTTGTCTTTGCCGATACTGGAATAATCCAATATGGTACCATGGAAAGTTCAAGATCGTCTAGTTTTGAGTTCTCTTGGAGATGTCGATGCAATAGACCCTTGTCCATCATTTGGTGTAATCTTGCAGTGATCTGGTCCTGGTCGGATATTGTAATCGGAAGCATTGTGTGCTTTGCAATGTTCTTCCATCCCTTGGTTTCAAGACTTATGCTGCTTCCACAGTACTCGCATGTTACTACCATCTCTCCAAACTTGGGTGTGATTGAAGCATTACAATTTGGGCATTTTATTTCCTTTACTTCGGTACTTGCATCTGGAGGATTGGCAGGTGTTGCAGTTGCTGTCTGTTTTGTGCCACACTTGACACAAAAAACCGCGTTATCTGGAAGTTGTATGCCACATTTTTCGCAAAACATTTTCTTTTACCTATCCTGTTTTCATCTCATTTCCACAATGAGAGCAGAACTTGGAATCTGTTGCAACTATGGTATTGCATTTTGGGCATGTGATTCCTTGAGGTTTTTGTGCTGTTTGCTGTTGGACAGCTCCGCAGTTTGGACAAAAATTATTTGATACTGGCATCATCATGGCACACTTTTGACACTGTTTCATTGGAGGCTGGTACATTCCTTGGCCCATCTGGCCTGCCATTGCATAACCGATACCAGATCCTGCTCCGAATCCAACTCCAAGGCCTGCCATCGAGCCTGCTCCGCCTGAAGGATTTTTTGCTGCCTCCGTCATGGCCTGACCTGCTTGGTACTGCATGTAATTTACGCCAAGTACTGACATTTCTGATCTTGTATTGATTGCTTTTTGTACCTCTTCTGGAAGGCTGATTGTTAATCCTGATATCTTGTTTATCTCTAATCCATATTGTCCAAAGCTTGAAGGCGCGTTGGCTAGTACAACCTGTTCAATGTTTTGCAAGTTTGATGCCAAGTCGGTAACCTTCATTCCGCTCTCCTTCATCTTTCCAATTGCATTGAACGACAAGAGGACCATCTGCTCTTTTAGTCGTGATTCTATTGCATCTGATGTCTGCATTGCAAATGTTCCCACAAACTGATTCACAAAGTTCTCTGGAGAAGAAATCTTCCATCTGAATTCCCCAAATATTCTTAAATTTACCATGCCAAGAACAGGGTCAACAAACTGATACGGTCCCTGTGAGCCAAACTTGCCATCGATGTACCTATTTTGTAAATAGTATACTTCAGCAGCTTGCACAACCCCTGTGAAAAACTTCAAGAGTCCACCTACTATTGGCGCATTAAAGTCTGTCAGTGCATATCTGTTTGGTTTGTCAAAATATGTTAAAACTTTACCATCTCTGAAAAATACCGCGATCTCGTCTTCTCTGACTACTATGTTATCGTTAAGTCTTATCAATCGTGGAACCTTCCACATGATATTGCCCTCCTTGTATTGTGATTCCCATTCTATGGTGGTTGAACCAACTACGCTTCCACCCGAATCTTGATCTTTTTTACGTCCAAACATTTACAGCCAATCTCCAATCTTTGCCATTTTTATCACTTTGTAACTAATATGTTTTCAACTGATTCTAATCTCTGCCTCCAAGAATTATCCAGAGCATCGAGCATGGAATTGATATTAAATGTGATATCTTGTACTGATTTACCTGAATTATATTCTGATATGGAATTTGAGCATGTTGAAAAAATCTGCTCTGCGGTGTTTACAAAATTAAAATCATATTCATATAACTTGTTAAGAACTCCATCATCAATTCTTATGTTTGGAGATATTCCCGCAGATCCTTGCTGGGAATGCTGTATGGTGCCAGATATCCTCTGTATCTGAGATATGGTATCTCCAACTAGGGTAAGGTTGCCAAAATCACCCTTTGCCGTTATGGCTTTTCGCAGATCCTCCATCTTTGACTTGGACTCGTTTATGTTATCTGATACCTGTTTGCGTAACAACTGGTCTGCCGCTCTCAAGTCTTCAAGGCTGCGATATTCCTTTAGCCCTGGTATCTTTAATTGCAGTTTTTTCCACGTACCCCTGTTTTCAACTATTTTTTCTCTGAGGTCTGGATTATTTTCTGCCATGTGTCTATGATCCATGTTGCAAACTTAAAGATTCCGAGAACAATGTTACTTGATCAAGCCTGTTCTGGCATGGACAGTGTACCGACAATATTGCATGACAATTAAAGTCATATAATACAAAGATACATCTCAATCTCACCAAATGAAAAAAACCGTCCTGTCTATTGCCTTGTCATTTCTTTTGATCATATCTACGATACCATCATTTGCACAAACAAACTCTACAGTTCAAGATTTTAAAACATTACAGCAACAAAGAAGCCAAGATAGCTCAAATCTGTCATATGCAGTATTTTACATAACAGAAAATGACAAATGTTCTGATTCTGAATACAAGAGCTTGAAATTTTATCAAGTAGTTACAGACGAATATCTTTCATTGTATGGCATATCGCATGATCTACAAGGCTCGCTCTGCATACCGCTGAAAAATTACAAGTCATATTTTTCTGGGCTGTCTACATTTACACTTCCCGTGGTAATATCTGATAATACGGTTGGTCAACAGCTAGTTCAGCAGGGATTTTATGGAATGTATGAAATAACTGGCACTGGCATGCAGGCAATCTATGTTTGTTCTTGTGACACCCAGATTGAGAGCTGGGCAGGAGCATGGATCTTGTCTCATGAATTATCACACTTTTCACTACGATATATTGGAGAGCCTGATGCAATTGCAGTTTCATGGGTCCATTATATCCAGGCATTAGAAAATGACTGTCAGCAGGGTAATTTTGCCAAAGTTTGTCCACAATACTCTGCATCAGTAACATCTCCATCTGGAAACCAAATTCCGGTAATGGTAGTATATGGGCAGGGGCCATCAACCAACCTTCCACAAAATGCCCCGCAGAGTGAGGTGGTGACTCTGCCTGAAAACTCTATTGTTCAAACTCCAAACCCGGCATGTCAAACAAACCAGATATGCGCATTACCTGGAGATTATCTCAAATACCAGATCACAACATCTGATCTAAATCAAACCATACGATTTGATTTTGAAAATCCTACTGACAACAAGAATATCACAATCAAGACAAGTGCAGTACAAAATGGTTTGCCTGTATCTGAATATGATACACTCGATCTGTCAAAAGCATTGTTTACAAGACCGAGTGGCAATGCATCCAATTTCATGTACATGCTCCCAACTCCTCTGAGACTAAACAGTGCATATCATCAAGAAGCCGTACAATTTAACAACTATACAAGAGATGTCCTGTCTGCGCAAAACAACAATCAGACAAATTCTATTCTAGTTCAGATTGACAAAGATACTGGGATATTGATACAGCTTGCAATTTCGCATGTTGTAAATGTAAATGGAGCGGTCTCTGTTAGCCAACAATCATACAAACTGATTGACACAAACAAAATTACCTATTCCAACTATGCAACTGGCCAAGTTTTCATTCCCTCTTGGATAAAAGATGATGCCAAGTTTTGGTCTGACGGTTCGATAACTGATGCTCAATTTATTCAAGAAATGCAATATCTAATTGACAATAAAATAGTGACTATTCCACAAACTACTCCATTTGATAATTTGTCCTCTAATATTCCTTCATGGGTTAAAGATGATGCAAAGTACTGGTCATCAGGTTCTGTATCTGATAATGAATTTGCAGGAGCAATCCAGTATCTTGCCTCAAATGGTGTGATATCTATATCTAGTTCTCGAAATGGCACTAACTCAAATTTGACTGATCTGCCAAAAGGTCAGGTCAAGATAGGCAATGTATTGCTTGACGTTGAAATTGCGGACACTCTACAGCGACAGAACAAAGGACTCCAATATCACACTCCGTTATCATATAGTCAAGGCATGCTTTTTCCATTTGCACAGCCACAGGTTATATCGATATGGATGAAGGACATGCAATTTCCTATTGATATTATATGGTTTGACAGTTCAGGAAATGTCTTGCATATAGAAAAAAATGCTCCACCATGTATTTCGGATCCTTGTACTATATATGGTCAAAACTTGACACATGCACAGTATGTCTTGGAGGTGGCTTCTGGTTTTGCAGACAAGTTTGGGATCACTCAAAACTCACACATGCAGCTACTGACACCAGTCTGATGTCATAAGACTATTAAATTCCGTCAAAGCGATTGTTTGTGATGCCAAATAAAATAATGATAAATCTTGACAAGGCAATGTATAACGAAGGAGAATATGTCAAGATAAAATTAGATTATGAAACGCTTTCTCCAAAGCAAGCAATGCATCTGGTTATCTTTGATCCATCTGAAAAAGAAGTGTTCAGTGAAGACCAATATATGAATTCACAAAAGGGATCATATTCTAACGTTCTACGATTTGATACAAAACAATGGCGAACTGCAGGACGATACAAGGTTGCTGCCTGGGATCAGGAAGGAACAAGAAAAGAAGTATTTTTTCAATTCAAAACAAAAGCCTAGGCAGACTTTTGTGGCCCGCATGCTACGTCACTTAGATCTTTACCATCGTATAGGTCCTTTATTGCATTCACATCACAATCTGAGATAAATGGAAAATTTGTCTGGATTACATAATGCATCAAATCTTCCTCATCAGTAGAATGTCCTAATCCAAGTGCATGGCCAAATTCATGTCTGACTACGGCACCAAGTCGTTCAGGTGAAAGGTTGTTTACATCGTAAATTGTTATTGATGATTTTAGTGTCTCCTGCCCGTCTGTGATATTTCTAGTGTATCCTGAAAACCCATCCGGATCTTCAAGACTTGTGAGAACTATTGTAATGTCTCCTTCTTCGGTTGGAGATTCAATTATGTTGAACTTGGTTGGTATGTGAAATACTGTATTTTCATTTTGCATGTCTTGAAGTGCACCTTGCCATCCTTTGTAATATACTGAAACAGTACCAACTGGTCCCCTATCAAGCAAAGAATTGTCTATTTTCACGGATTCTTCTGAGAGTATTGCATCTTTGATGGCAGCTATTTTTTCTTTTGAAACCTTGTCTGCATTTACTATGTTGATGTTAAGAGCTTGATTGTTTATGAGATGCCAAGGTTTCCATGTGTCAACTGTATTACTTTTTAGGTTTTGCACTAGGTATTGTGTTTTGAGAGGCGTGTTGTTAGAATTGTAAAATGACTGTAAATCGCTTGGCACGTATGAAATAAAGATGAAGACCGCAAGTCCGAGCGCAACTACTATTGTTACATTTCGTAAAATCTTATTTTTACGTGGTTCACTCAGCAAGCCGGCTAAAACTTTCTTGTCTTCGCGAAGCTCCTCGATTATCTTTTTTTTCTCTGAAATATCATGCTCAAGATTTGACGTGTCTGTTTCCAAGTTATCGACACGTTTCTTGAGTTCTAAATTCATCTCTTTGAGAAGTGTCTTTTGAGATGCAAGATCTTCGAATAACTCTTGTTTCATTTATGAAACCACTCTGATAGTGTATAGTTTATCCAGCGCATGCATTATCTCGTTAATGTCATAAGGCTTGTGAATTATGGCAGATGCCCTAAGATCGAGTAATTTCTCATGAGTATCATTTGTCAAGTCTGCTGTTACCATTATGACAAGGGCATCTGGATGGATCTCTCTAATTTTCTCTAATGCATATAATCCATCACACATATCCATCATGACATCTAGAAATATGGCATCTGGTCTGAGATTCTTGTAAATTTCAACTGCCTCTAACCCATCATACCCCCTTCCAATCACTTTGATACCTTTTATCTGCAAAAAATCAGATAGTACTGATACTGTATCCCTGTCATCATCAATTACTATGGCCGTGATGGGATTGTTCCTACCGTCGGAATGAGATTGAGAAAAAACTTTCACCATTTATGTGTAATATTGAATATATATTAGATGAATTTTGTTTAGTTTGATCAAACTAATTTTCTGCCCTCCTTGAAAAAATATGTGAAACGCTCTACCCATTATCTTGATTGAAAACTGATATCTTTTACAATTATGATAAGAAAATGCGATCAATCTTTATTAAAATGGCTAGCGCAATGTTTTGTTGTTGAATATTGAGCAATGCTATGAACTGCTTGGGTTACAACAAGGCGCATCTATACCTGAGATAAAAAACGCATACCGTAGAATGGTCCTAGAACATCATCCTGACAAAAATACGCCAACCAGAGATGATGTGAAATTCAAGTTGGTAACAGAAGCGTATCAGACAATACGTACCAAAAATATGGATATTGACAATTCTACATGTCACAAGTCAGGAAACAAATACAATTCCTACCGGGAACTGCTAACATGGACTTTTTACATGCATTTGCCTCATGACATAGTTATTTATGGCCAAAAAATACCACATATAAAAACAGTTTATCATTATTTTCTACAGTACAAGCCAGTCATTCTCACATGTGGTAAACTAGCACGGAAGTACGCCAGTATTATCACACCTAGATTTATTGCCTCATCATGTGCCAAAATCAAGTCCATTGTTTTGCATGTTATACGTGAAGGTGTGGTGGTGGACCTGCTAAAATATTTGGGTCTGCATTCGTAGGATGTATGACTAGTTCTATCTGATTGCTCTCGATTGGATAGAGGTATTTTTAAATAGAAAAGGTACGCATAAGATCTCAATGCGATCTGGTATCAAGAGCGTAATACTTGCAATATCTATCATAACTATGCTAATGGCATTTGTCTTGGGACCGGTGGCTCCAGCATTGGCCCAAACAACTCCTGCAACAGCTAACTTGGT
The DNA here is from genome assembly GCA_029850515.1 of Nitrosotalea sp. Taxonomy (GTDB): domain Archaea; phylum Thermoproteota; class Nitrososphaeria; order Nitrososphaerales; family Nitrosopumilaceae; genus Nitrosotalea. The sequence continues at coordinate 7,498 of JARCRW010000085.1, forward strand.
CAAGCGAGACTTTTCTTCTACTGATAATCAACACCTTACTGCAAGTTCTGGCAATGACGTGGTTTGCGGAGATCATCTATGTGCACCTGGTGAATGGACCCAGTTACAAGACAATCTAAATCTAGCCCAGATTTCACATTCTGCAATAAATTCTACAAAAACAATGCCGTTGTCATCAAACGCTACCATGCAAATATCTACCAACTCCACAATACCTGTTTCGACAAACGCTACTTCACAAATTCCGTCTCCTTATCCAGTACAACCGACTCCAGTGCCAATTCCAATGCCTCCATCAACACCATCTTATGTCTGCACTGCAGTAAAGATAGCTCTTGGAAATTCAACAGTATCATCTAGTGTTGCTGCAAAAGTAATGTCAGACCTTGGTTGCATTAGCTAAGACGTTGAATAGTTGACATGCATCTAATATTTGTAATATGCTCTTACTATGACTAGCTTGTTTTTCTAGAACACACAACAAGTATTCTGGTATATTTTTTTATATGATGTATGTCCGGTACCACAAGTAAATCGGGAATGAGATCAAAAAAAGATTCTACACCTGGGTCTAATGACGAGAAAAAAAGACTCCAAAATACCCAGTCATGGTATGCTGTAAAAAACTCTTCAATACTACCTCATATGTATGGCCTCTTGGAACAAAATTACCAAGATCTGTATGAAAAAACTCCATGTATGTTACGTTCTACGACAGTTGATGGAATTATTTTTACATGTAATGAATTTTATGCAAAAAAACTTGGATACCAAAAAAATGAAGTTATTGGAAGCTCCATCTTTGATCACACTGCAGAAAAAAGTATTCAAAAACTACTGGATGGGATTGAACATTGGAAAACCTCTGAAAACATATCTGACGTAGAAATTTGGCTAAAAAGAAAAGACGGTTCTACATTTCCAATTCTACTACATGGAACCAATTTATTTGACAAAAATAAAAAATTGATTGGAAAGACATCTGTTTTGGTTGACATGACTGAAATATACAAAGCACGGGAAATGCTAGACTCTAATCAAGGACAAATAAAAACACAACTTGTTGAACTTGAAAAATCAAATGTCCTTCTTATGAAGACCGAGAGAAAATACCGGGATATGTATGAAAATTCACCGGATCTTCTGCACACAATGGATCTGGAAGGAATGATTCTTGACTGCAACAACTCTTATTGCATATACCTAGGTTATACAAAAAAAGAAGTGATAGGGAAACACATCTTTGATTTTGTAGCAATTCAAAGTATTGCTGAATGCGAGAATTCCTTTCAAGTATGGAAGAGTACTGGTAGTGTATCCAATACCAAAACTTGGTTCAAAAGAAAAGATAACTCTGAATTTCTTGGATTAACTAATACTATCAACCGATATGACATTAACGGGGAATTGATTGGAAGTGATACCACCATGAGGGACATAACTGATTTGTATGAAATAAAAAAAACCGTTGAAGACAATGAGAGAAAACTCAAACAGCAAAATGAAGCACTCAAAATTGCATATGATCATCTGTTGGAGACTGAACAAAAATATAGAACTCTGTATGAAAAATCTCCTGATCTCTTACGTACTATTGATCTGGCCGGGAATATCATTGATTGTAATGATGCTTACTGCACCAGTCTTGGTTATTCGCGAGAGGAAATTGTGGGAAAGCCAATGTTTGTGCATGTTGCAGAAAGAAGTGTACGTGACCTCAAGGATGCTATGTTGGAATGGGATCAAACTGGTTCAATCAAGAATAGGGAGATTTGGCTTGAGAGAAAAACAGGAGGTATTTTTCCTACGTTACTTCTTTCAACAAATCTTTATGACATCAATGGTAATTTGATTGGGCAAATTGGAGCATTAAGGGATATGACTGTAATGCATGATGCTCAAAAAGAAATTGAAGAACACAAAACGAAAAGACTGTCTGCTATAGGGGAACTCTCTGCTCGTATAGCACATGATCTTAGAAATCCCCTGTCTGTGGTGCATAATACTCTTGAAATAATTAGAATCCAAAATCCCGATTTTGAGAAAAGTAACCAGCCAAAATTTGACAGAATTGAGCGTGCCATAAAAAGAATGACTCATCAGATCGATGAAGTGATGGAATACGTTGTACCAAATCCGTTGAAACTTCAACAACACGTTTCTTTACTTGGCGTGGTAAATTCTTCTGTCTCAAATGTTGTAACAAAAAATACAGAAATTCATGTACCACAAAATGATATCCATATTGAATGCGATCCTGAAAAACTAGAAATTGTGTTTACAAACCTGTTGCTAAATGCGACTCAAGCGATGAATAACCAAGGCAGTATATACCTTCGAATAAAAGACTGTCAAATCGACAATGTAAACAAAAGTTTTGTAACCATTGAAATCGAAGATACTGGTCCTGGCATTCCAAAGAACCTGTTGAATAAAATATTTGATCCCTTATTTACAACAAGACAGATAGGCACGGGGTTGGGCCTAGTGAGTTGTAAAAACATCATTGAAAAACATGGCGGCCATATTGACATCAAAACCGAAATTGGTAAGGGTACTACGTTTATCATAAATATTCCAAAATGATTATCTAGTCATCAATTAATATCTGAAATGCATGTCGTAGATTAAATGATAATCTGCCCATGATGTATAAAAACTGGATGCCTGATGTTGTATGTAGGCATATGATGTTTGATTTTTGGGTTGTTTGTATTCTGGTATTGATGATCGCGCCTCATGCACTCGGTAGTGCAAATTCTAGCGTATCTATGTTGGTGGGTGAGGCTGGGTAATTACATGTGGTATGCAATAATTCTTACAATATTGTATTGACAGCACTATGGTTTGAGACTCAATCCCCTTCTGGGAATTGGTAGAATGTAGGCATGTTCTGTGGCACATCTCCGTATACAAGTACAATTTCATCATGCGCATTCATTTTTGTGTTGTTCAAGTTTGTACTTATCAAGTTTCCATTTACAAAAATTTCTGGACCGTTAGTTGCTGTGGGATATCCACTACGAGTTGACTTCCAAACATCAACAAATTGTCCTATTGTAAAGTCTCTTTCTTTGGGTGATTCTATGTGTATTATTCCATCAGGCGTGTGAGTATGTAACCAATACAGGCACGTATTTTCTAATCCTATTTGTGCAGGGATTGGTGTGTGCTGACCATTGACAAAAATGTCCATATGCGCATGAATGTGGAATGTTGTATATTCCTGGGTTTCGCAGGGTATGCCGTCAATTGACGCAAAGTTGGTATCAACTGTATTATCTGATCTGTATGTAACATAAGCTACTCCTACTATTATGGCAGCAATGATTCCTAGCGCAATGAATTTGTTTCTACCAGAAGATGGTTTTGTCTTGATTTCCTTTGGATGATCCTTGTCTTTTTTTATCTTGGTCATGCTGTATTAGCACACATTTTCAAATCAAGTATTAATATATTTCAACATGATAACTGATTGATGAAATTTCGGTAAATGTCATACTTGAATCATTCTGTCACTTTTGCTGCAAAAATGCATTATGGAAAATCCTATTATTGCAGACAATGTTGTCATTGTAAACCCTATGGTGGGAAATGAAATCATTAATGGCATAAACGATGTTCTTCTATCTATCATTCTTGCAGCAAAGCTCAAAAACAACGATCTGAACATCACTTGATCATTCCCTTTAGCTGTTCAGGAGTGGCATTCATTATCTCATCTTTGGTGTATAGTTTGTTTAATTTCTTGTTTATCAAGACAATGCTCATGCCCCTTGGAATCTCTCTTCTTGAACTTAAGAACCTGAGGTACTGCTCCTTTTCGTCATTTGTGCAAAATACGGTCTCATAATTGCTTGAAACCCACACTTCCTCAAATGCCTCTTCGTTCATGAGTATCATGCAATGACTACGCTTGAGAATCTATAAGGAATTGCGACACATTGTTCAGTAACAAAGTTACTTTCAATATATGTACTGGCAACACATCCAGTCAAGTGTGGTAAAACGACATTCTATTGAATTTATCTTTTAGTAAGGAATCCTACGTTTCTTTTTTAATCCTAATTTGGTATATTATGTACAGGCAAACGGGAAGATCTCTTGTGAGGAAAAAGAGCCCAGATCCATCCCCATATCATGTGAACCTGTTTGCCCTAGAAGTATAATCATATCTTATATTTGATACGTGATTCTTTTGTGTAATGTCTGATATTGATGATTTGACAAAAGCAAAGATAGTTGCACTGATTCTAGATAAAAAGACAGAACAAGCACTAGACTGGCTAAGCAAGTTGTACAAGATTGATGTTCCACAAATCGTGGTAGGAACAATAAAGAAGAAACGAAGAACAGTCTATGCAGTGTATGTAGTACGAGAAAAAAAGATCTATGCATCAAACTCTGAGATATTCTACAATCCGTTTGTTGTTTTGCACGAGTATTACCACCACATTCGTTCCAAGCTTGGAACCCACAGAGGATCAGAAAAACATGCAAACATGTATGCACAACAATTCATTGATGCGTACATGCATGCGGTGGAAAAATTAAATCAAAGCACATCTGCAAAATTAAAATAGAATTTTCTCCAAAGTCTTATCTGATAGTTTTTCTTAAAACCAGCAAGCGCATGATACTTTCACAAATGACAATATTGGTAATGTTTACTGTATTGTCATGTTGTGCTGTTTTAACTGCAAATGTATATGCATCTGGGGGAGGAAAATATTATCCGATTGTCATATCACGTGGTGATTTTTCTAGCTCACAGGTCAACATTCTGATTCACGCACCTGACTTTAATTCAAATTCATATGCCATTGATACTATTGGAGTAGATGGAAGTAGTGTTACAATATCAACAAGAGAATCTAGCATCCCATACAAGCTAGTAGAAACGGGTCCTGATACTGGAGATTTCGCAGGTTATGTTATCCTGTCCTCTAAGACATCTGTCTGTTCCCCCATATGTGGACCTACTGATGGGTTTTTGGCAGCAGGGGGTGATGATGCTGTTACTGTCTCGTTCACATATGCTGATGGACATACAATTTCAGTTACATCGAATGATCAAGTACCAAGTCAAGCAGGTCATGGTACAATACCTGAATTTCCTTATGCTGAATTTGTATTACTTGTCAGTATGATTCCCCTGATAATGATCTCCAAAATGAACTTTATATTGTAAAAAAATACACGAGAAAATATGGAATCAGCAAAAAATACAAAAAACGCTCAATGCAAAAGATGTCTAAATAAATTCAAGGAAAAAGAGATCTTTACTATTCAACAATTTCAATATAGGAAATTACCTACCTATGAATGGACGAGGGAATTTTTTAATTTGCTTGAAATAGGTGAGTGGGATTCTTTCTGTGAAAATTGCATGTTGTATTGTGGAAAAATATCACATGCAGTATGGCTACGATATTGTACTATGAAATGATTCTACCTCAAATATCTGTCCAAAAAGGAAAGTGTCTCATTCCATGCATCGCCTGTTTCTTTTGGCGAGTATCTTACACCTGATGGATCTGCAAATGCATGATCTAGTCCTAGATGAATATAGATCTCATTTCTTACTCAGCTGTTATCAAGGTCAGACTTGAATTCTCTTACCTTGTATGCAGGAATTGACTGGTCCTTGTCACTGAAAAATCATAACAGCGACCATTTGATTGTGGATATCTTGGTAATGTTTGTGACTGACCATGATAAATTATAGTTGCATTAATCTTGTTGCCGCTTAGAGCATAGTTCAATGATTGGCTTTCTCCAAAACATCATTCCTATGTGGCAATCTTTGTTACGTTATAGTTTTGTCTTAGATTTACAGCTGAATTTATGTTAGATATGCTTTTTGTTCATCAAAAGAAAGCAAGAGTTGTCTTGCACCATCTGGTGTTGTGGCAACCTGTCCCGCATGAAAGTCAACTGCTAGAACTGTATATTTGTAAGAGGCAATGTATTACAACATGTTTCGCAACTAGGGCCGAATTTTCTATGACCTGAATGTACCTTCATATACCACAAATATCATTTTGACCAATTGACTATTCTTATATGCAATCAAGTGTATATGTTATTCATGTCTCAATCTCCACAATATCTTGATAGAGTTCTTGAAAACATCATGCACACTGACAAGCAGATTAGATATGCAACAATCTTTGACAATGATGGAAATGAACTAAGTACTAAAATACGTGATGGAGTGGAGCCATTTCTAAATGATGTGGATACAAAAGAGACTCTACGCTATGCAGCCAATGCTTGGAAGATACGAAGGACTTTTGCGCCGAAAATTGGAAAAGGCAAGTATGTCTTGGCAGTCTATGATAATCTAAGACGGCTAACGATGCCTCTTGGAGATAAATATCTTATAATGGTGACATGGGGAATCGATGGCGGCTCGTCTCAAATAATAGAACACTTGGAAAACATGTTTTCAGGCGATCCAACTAAAGATTGGTAATACCCTAAAAGCAATTGCAGCCTCATTTTTTATCTACAGAAAGTAATTTTTCAATATGTTTTGGCAATGTGATGGTAAAAGTAGTGGGATTGTTTGAGGCATGTATTGTTCCATGGTGCTGTTCAATTATGTTTTTGGAGCTCGGCAAGCCAAGGCCAGTTCCATGTTGTTTTGTGGTAAATAGCGGCTCAAATATCTTGGTCAGCAGTTCATCTGGAATTGGAGGACCTGAATTTTGAATCTTGATCTGAATTTTATCATTTGTTTTCTCAATAAACTTGATCACAATTTCACCACTATGTTTTTCATCAATAGATTGAATTGCATTCATTATCAAATTGTAAAAGACGGATTCTAGTTTTGGGCCATCTAACTTTAACGTGATGTCGTTTTGAGGAAATGCTATTTTGATATTTTGGGGAATTTTAATTGGTACAATAGAATGAGTGATAGTATTTATCAGAGAATGGTCTTCTAAATGTAAAGATTGGGTTCTTGCGAAATTTAGTATGTCATTTATCATCATGCTCATGCTAAAAATGGCACGATCTATCTTTGAGAGATGATCTAAAACTCCTGGACTGAATTGATCTTTGTACTTGATGCTTAACAAGTCTACCGAGTTTTTTATAACTGCCATTGGGTTTCTGAGGTCATGACTAATGTTTGAGCTCATTTGGCCCAAGGTCACAAGTTTTTCGATCTTTGTAGTTTTTTCTGTCTTGACCTGATCTACCTCTGTGATAAAATCACACTTGAAACCTGCTGCCTCATGGTGTTTCCAGATGGATTCTTCATCTGGGGCATCTAGTACGCAGTAAATTCTGTCTTCTTTTTTATTAAAAAATAATTCTAGGTGGGTGACTCCAAATTTATCTGGAGGTGAATCCACTAGTTTTTCTAATTCTTCATGAGTCAATCCTTTTGAACTATGACCGTCAATAAATATGGGCATTCGATTATGAGATCGAAAATGTTTCATAAAAACTTTTCACAAAATATGTAAAATTATGGAATTATTCAAACGGCTATATATGTCATAAATAAAATTTTACATGATCGTTCTACTGATTATTTGACATTTGAATTATTACGGCATGTCACTGAATTTTTACTTGACCTTTTCCTAGAAATTTAGAGACTATGATGTATTGATAAGATAGTTTTTTCATATTGTGCAAGGAATAATCTTTGATTGTCATGTTCTGTTATTATCTGGATTTTTCATATGACATGTAATTTGAATATGCGATTGTTAATGACACATGCTTTCTGTAACGCGCATGTGATTATATCTTGTTCTTAAAATAGAACCAAGTGATGTAATCCTGTATGGGGGATACCGATCATAATTCCTGGTATAATATAGGAAATGAAAATGCAAAGAACGATGATAACGAAGATGCACTAGTCGCTTATGACAAGGCCCTTGAGATAGACCCAAATCATGTGAGCGCTTGGAATAACAAAGGAATTATCCTATCTAGACTGAAGAGATTTGAAGAATCGATAATCTGTTATGACAAGGCAATTGAGATAAATTCAGAGTATGCAAATGCATGGTATAACAAAGCAAACGCATTACGAAATTTTGCCCAGTCATTAATTGACAAGGCAAATGACGATCGTACAAATGCCCCAAAACTGGTAAATAGATCGATTGGATTGTTTGACTTTGCTGACAAGTGTTATGACAAGGGAGATATTCTCTCGGGAAAAAAACATGAATCTTGAAAAAATCTGCAATGAAATAATGCAATCTGATGCAGATATCACGCTGGTCGCAGTATCTTATAGGACAGAGTCGTATTTTAAAGAACGCCCGGGAGTCAAAAGTCTTCAAACAAAAGAGGATATGGAAAAATCATTAGCTGATGCATCATTGCGATGGGTAACTAGGAGATCTCAAAGGACACTCGGTGAACCTCTTTATGCTATGGCAAAGTATGAGAAAGCAAAACGCATTACTACACCACTTGGCAGGTATGGTATAATCTTATGTGTTCTATTGCCAAATTCTGATGCTGAAAAGATTGCCACAAAATTGATCAAACTTGTAAAGAAATATCCTGACTCTTAAAACATGTATGTAAACAATTCAAAGTTGTTCCAATGATTAAATTGCTGTAAAAAATCATCCTCCAAAACCAGAGTTTCCAACAAAACTAATGCTTGCCGGAGTTCGATATTCCTTGGTTATGTTGATCCCTTGATCTGTTGTTACTTGCACTTCGTTGAGTACACTTCCATCTGGAGGAGAGAGTGACACCTTTTCTCCTGGATTCAATATTGGAATGACATCTGGTTTTGTAGCTCCTCCGTATTCTACAACAATGTTGGTCAGAGCATTTGTGCCGGTGTTTCTTATGGCTACATGTGTTTCAGTACCCATATCATCTTTTATTATTATTGGATCAACTGACATGCTGTATTTTTCAGAGGTGGGAATAACTGGTAAGAGAATGATTAGAAAAAACACTGTGATTAAAACGAAAGATCCCCCTATTGCTACTGAAAGGATGGATTTTTTCAACCGATAATAGAATGGCCTTCTAAATATTTCAATTCTACTATTGACGGATTTGTCAAAATGATACTTGTTTAAACGATTCTAATTCTGTCATAGTAGTTACAGGGAATTTTTTTCGAATAATCTATAATGCCTGTATGTTGAATCATTTATTGCATGTCTGTAGATATATCACTGCCAAATTCTGTAGAATGTAAAGTCATTTTACCTAATGCCTGTTGGGTTGAGGTACAAAATGATCAAAAGGATGCTATTCTCTTGGTTTCAGTACCATGTGAGGATGTTTCATCTATTACACTAATAGAGATGAGCGGAAAACGCAGTGAGATGTGTTTCTTGACTGGCTCTGTTGTAAAAATTGAGAATAACAAAATATACTATGATGAGAATAGACTAGAAGATTGTGATGCCGAAGAATGATCTGATTCTACTTATGCTGTTATTCTTGTCTTATTTTTAAATTGAATTACTATCAGATATGCGAAAAATGCTATGAATGTTATGTTGATAAACAGCGTGGCTGGATTCACAAGAGACTCTTGAAATGTTCCATATGGTAATGGGTTTGCCCAGAATGTTCCGGGAGAAAAATAGATCTTTTGCCAGTATGACATTGAAGTAGCAGCATGAGCAAGTAAAGCACAAGCTACAAATGAAATTTGTATTTTTTTACTTGAAACATGTTTTACAAAATTCCAAAATCCATACGACGAAATGACTATGATTGAGATCAAAAATGGCAACATGTATCTCTCAAGTGAGAGGTCTCTGGCAATCATGAGCGTAGTGATGAATGTGCTGACAAACCAAATTAAGACAAGTATTTCTGGGATGCAGTCTTTTGATCTTCGCACCTTTTGAATTACATATGTCATACCAACAAAGAAAAAGATGGTAAGTGGTATGCTGGAATAAGTGGGCGGACTATTCCATCCTAAATTGAATGTGGAATTTGGAAATGCACCTGGTATGGTATTTTCTGTGGGGCTTGGAAATAAGGTATAGTAAAAGAGCAAGAGCATTCTAGTAGGTTGCAATCCTTGTATGGTGGGATATGCAATGAACCACACATCACGGTTATAGTTGTCCATGTCTGATTTTATAGTTTTGATTTGAAGAACGGGATTTTTATAAAATCCTGGCTCTGTTAGCAGAAAAGCAAATGTTGCAATACAGAAAAATGCCACAAGTGTCACACTAATTTTAAAGATCTGTTTCTTGTCGATCGGTGATCCTAATTGTCTTTGCAACATACCATTCAGTAAAATAATTCCAGTAAATAGTACAGAAAATTCGATAGCCAGTAGCTTTGAGGTGAGTGCGCATCCAAATACCACTCCGCTTAAAACAAGATATTTTACTTTGAGGCGACCTGTTTTAAAAGAATAAAGCAAAAGCAATAGGGAAAACATGCTGAAGAAAACGTAATGAACCTCCGTCATTATGGTTCTACTGTACCATATCCAAAGGTTGTAAAACATGAAAACTAGTGAAAAAATTACCCCTACATTTCTATTGAAGAGAACCTTTCCAATCAGAAACGCAACAACTACTGTGAGTGCTCCAAAGATTGGTGACAACGCGCGTCCTGCAGTCATCTGCTCAACAGTTGGAGAATTATGAAAATTGTAGCAAGTAAACCAGTAACAAGACCAATCATAATAATCTCCAGTATCTTGATGCTCAAGACTTAGAGGTACTCCAATCAAAATCATGCGCAATGGGCTGTATGTGATACCATGTGCAGGTATGTGGTATAATGAATTACAGTTGTCGATTGATATGAGACACGTGTTGGCAAGATCCCCCTTGGTTATCAAGTGGATGTAGTTTCCTGCCCATCCAAGATAGTTTATCTCATCTCCATGATGCGGTTGCCCCTCCAAACTATATGCGTAAATCAAAATAGCGGCCAAGAATAATGCGAGAGGTATTGTGTAACTTGATCTTGTACTGATAGAATGCATTAAATTCACTTGTACTGCACCATGGCTTTTTCTTGTTTTTTGTAATTGATTGATATCTCTATCTGTTGAATATAGTCTTTGGCTAGAAAGATTATAAAATCAACATTGTATCCACAAAACATTTCATGGAATCAAACCAAAAAACTTGGCAATTGGCACCTGATCTAAAAATATCTAGAATACTAAACGGGATGTGGCAAGTGGCAGGAGGTCATGGTGATATTGACCCAGAATCTGCAATATCTGCAATGTTGCTATGTCATGATTCTGGTTTCACTACCTGGGACATGGCAGACATTTATGGTCCTGCAGAGCAATATTTCGGAGATTTTAGAAAGAAACTGGAAAAACAACGAGGCAAAGATGCGATAGAAAAAATTCAAGCGCTTACAAAATTTGTACCGACTCCCGGTCCTATGACCAGCTCAATAGTTAGACATTCCGTAGAAAAATCAATCCGTAGGATGAATGTTGAATCCATAGATGTACTCCAGTTTCACTGGTGGGATTATACTGATGCCAGATACATTGACGCATTGCATAATCTCTCAAAGCTTTGTGATGAAGGAAAGATACGACATGTTGGATTGACAAATTTCAATACTGATACAATGGCATTAATATTGGAACAAGGGTTCAAACTTGTATCTAATCAAGTACAATATTCTATCATTGATCAACGACCACAAATAAAAATGGCCCCATTTTGTCAGAAAAACGGAATAGACCTTCTCACATATGGGACTCTCTGTGGAGGGTTTCTGTCTGACAAATATCTTGGAAAATCTGAACCGACAAGATCAGGTCTGAATACATATAGTTTACAAAAATACAAAAACATGATTGATCAATGGGGAGGTTGGAATTTGTTTCAAGAACTCCTGCACACATTAAATGAAATTGCAATAAAACATGATTCCAGTATTGCAAATGTTGCTACTAGATACATATTGGACAAGCCTGCTGTGGCTGGGGTAATAATTGGTACAAGACTTGGAATCTCTGACAATAGATCTGACAACTTGAAGGTGTTTTCATTACAATTAGACAAAGAAGATGACCATAAAATAAAATCAGTCACATCAAGATCAAAAGATCTTTTTATGGTAATAGGTGACTGTGGTGACGAATATAGGTAACAAATACCCTTTTCTTAATATTGGCAATGTATTTCACATGACTTGTGAAAGCTCTAGTCTATGAAAAATACGCTCCCGATGATGATTATAAAAAAATACTCAAAGTAATGGATGTGCCTGAACCTAAACCAAAACCCAACGAAGTAGTCTTCAAAGTAATAGTTACAGGATTAAACCATGATGATATCTGGGGAATGCGTGGAAAACCAATACAAATACCAATGCCTCATATTTCAGGAACTGATGCAGCAGGTCAAGTTGTTGCAGTGGGTGAGGATGTTTCCACAATCAAAGTCGGAGACAGAGTTGTCTCACATGGCAATCTTTCCTGTAGGATATGTGTCGCATGCACTGAAGGCCGTGAGTATGATTGTAGGTATAGGAAAATTTGGGGTTTTCAAACAGGTCCTTTATGGGGTGCATACTGTGAATACGCACACCTACCTGAGGTAAATGTTGTAAAAATTCCTGAAAATGTGTCATATGAAGACGCTGCAGCTGCGTCTATGACCATGACAACGTCTTGGCACATGCTTGTGGGAAGGGCAAAAATCCAGCCTGGTCAAACAGTACTCATAATGGGAGGAGGTTCTGGTATGGGCACGTTTGGAATTCAAATTGCCAAACTCCATGGTTGTGATGTGATTGCAACTGCAAGTCCGAACAAATTAGAAGAATGTTTAAAACTTGGTGCAGATTTTGCAGTAGATCACAGGAAAGAAGACTGGAACAAGCAGGTCTTTACAATATCAAAAGACTTGGCAAAACAAAAACAATCAAGCCCTGGAATTGATGTAATTTTTGAGCATATTGGAGGTTCGCACTGGAACAAGGAACTTGCCTTGCTAAAATATGGTGCTACTCTTGTTACAACTGGTGCTACAACTGGCTATGATGTAATCTCTGATTTGAGACATATATTTTTCAAAGGGACCAATATCTTGGGCTCAACCCAAGGAACACGTTCTGAGCTTGAATCTGGAATTTTTTGGATGTCTAAAGGAAAGATGAAATCTATAGTTGACTCGATCTATACGTTTGAAAATGCAGTTGAAGCTCACACAAAAATGTTACAGGGAAATCTGTTTGGAAAAATATTGATGAAACCTGCATGAGTTGTAAAATTCAACACTATATGTTTTTAGACTATGACGTTATACGTTAAGGTAGTTGACATCAAAACTGCTTGGTATCTGCATGGTGCTCCTGATCCTTAATGTGGCTTTGTTGCCGTTAATGCATGTAGGATATGCACAAACTACAAATTTTTCCATCAAGGGCGCAGTAGCCGGAAGTAGTAACTTTCGAGGTGTTATAATGTGGACAATAATTGATGGAAACAAGGGTACAATAATCATCCAATCTCCTGCTGGCAGAGGACTGGTTCATACTTTGATATCTCCAAGTATTACATGCGGTTCCTCCATCCCTATCTGTCTCTCCTCTACTGTTATTGATACTACTGATACAGACATATTCAAAGTAGGAGACACCGCCAGATTTTCAATTGACCTAAATGCAAAACAAGAAACAGTCTCAATACTTACTGGTGTCTTGGCTGGATTTGATGTCACTGTTAATCTTTCTAAAGTGTGGAATGCGACCTCTATCTCTACAGGGGTAAACACAACAACACCTTCCAATGCAACTGCAATGGTAAACTCTACAGCGCCGAGACATTTTACTCTGTCATTGAATGAATCCATAGGTATTAGCGGAAAAGGCTAGTTACCTGGAATCTCCAATCTAAAAAATTTCTTGACAACTACTTTAACACAAATTAATTCGTGGTATCTTTAAGAACGATGTCTCTTGACCTTTTGACTTTTACCCAAAAGTAACATTAGAAATGTACTGTTGTCAAGTTCTGGGTCTTCCTGTTTTGCTTTTTTTACTGCTTTGGTAAATTGGTGAAAGGTATCGACTTTCACTGTGATCGTCTTGTATTCTTTTCTTGGCATAGTTAGACTCGTCCGGTACCATTGATAAATCATACGTAGAGTTTTTTCACGAAATTGCTTAAATACTGTCCAAAACACGAAAAAATATTTGTAATATTACCTTAAACAGAAACTATGCGTGTGCATCCATCGAGTTGTACTGTTGACCTATTTGTGTCAAAAATAACCTAAAAGATAGAAGAGGAAGATTGTTTGAAGTTATTGACTATTCGAGGTGGGACAACGCTGAAACCTTATTTCTTATCCTTGATTAATTATGATGTAAATGCATTTTGAATCAACTATCTTTTCAACAGTGTTTGTATTAGATGTGGTACTGGTAAAACATTCGATTCTATGTTGCTGAGATTGTGATATTTTCACGCCAAGGCTCCTGAACTTACAATGCGAGCGGAAAAGCCATAACCCTTTAGGGTCGAGTATGTCAGATGTCCTAACCTTTTAGTCAAATCTGTAAACAGCCACCTTTATTTTTAATGGGTTGGGTTCTAAAATCACGGACAAATATTGTACATATGATGGTAGCAAGGTGGATGAAACTCTAAGTAACCTGTGTAAATTATGTGGATATGTCTATTGTAGAGAACATCTATTGCCACAGAGACATCGATGCGCAATGCTACAAAATGTGGAATATGTTAAAACTGATTCATTTTCAAGTATGGATCAATCCCCGCCGCCTAATGAATTCAAAAAAACTTTAGACAAACCAGTTACGCAGATAGCGACTAATGTGGAAAAAATAAGTATGCCGGTGACCCGTGCTGCGGAAGATGTTCCTTATTGGCTATCTGATTGCTTAAAAGATGCACAGAATATGATAATAGAACATCACCATGAAAAACCGGATGACCTGAATTTTGGAGACTGTGCAACATTCCTTGCAGGTAAAACTTTTGGTGTGAAAATACAAAACAATGGTAATGCTTCTGGCGATATCAATCTGATTAGAGATCTACCGAGCCAACCATCTTACAAAATATGTATCCATGATATGCTCGATTATGATACTAGAGACAACAGGCGAATGGTAACAATTATTCTCATCCATCAACTACTACATGCTATTCATCCTTCTAGAATACATGATTCCACAAATGAACAAAATGGAATCAATAGACTAGAACATGAAATTGCAAATAAAGCGAGTTATCATGATGGATTGCTAAACTTGGAAAGCCTGTATCAGAGTGGCAAGATTAATCGTTGCCACGTTTAGGCGGTTCTTAATATTTTTTTCTAAGTTCTTTTAACTGATCATATTCTTCCTGTGTCTTGTTAGATTTTATTCCCGGCTTGTTTCTTGGTCTTGATCTTACCATGCAATTACAGCAATTGCAATACAAGTCTATCGTATCTTCTGTTGCAGGTCTATCTTCTCTGTCATGACATGCCTCTCTTGACATAAAGACTCCACAAATCTGGCATCTGACTTGGCCTGACAAATAACGACTAGAGCCATCTCTTGGTTTTCTAACCTTGTGTTCTTTACACTGCCCTTTACAAATGCCTTTGTCTTTGTTCATGATTTACTCTGTTATGGAAGAATAAACTCCTGCTTTAATTTGATTCTGTTTATTCTATTGTGATACCACAATCTGAACAGATTAGTGTAGATTCTGACAGGTGAATGGTTTCACAGTTTGTACATGTGATCATATGGCACAATGTGGATTTAGATTCCATACCTCAAATGTCTAAAAAGTTGCATCAACTGTTAAAACTATTTTTGGATAATATTCTGGATAATATTCTGGATAATATTCTGGATAATATTCTGGATAATATTCTGGATAATATTCTGGATATACGCAGATACGTTTAGTCTATGGGTTTCTTGTTTTGGAGTTCTTGATGTTGATTAGTTCCAGTGTCCGTATGAAAACTATGTTATATTAGGATAATATCCTGTTTAATGAACAACCTAGGCACGATTTTTCTCAATGTACCTACACAAATATTTTCTACAGGTTTGTTCATCTCAAAGAAGCTACTGGTTTATTGATGCATTAACAATAAATTCTATATGTATAATACGCATTCTTTTTATCTTTTTATTGGATATGTGGAGTAGCCTGGAATGATACGAAAATTCAACACGAATAATACTGCAAAAACCAAGATATTGATACTGGGAGGAGGATTTGCTGGAAGCAATGTATTGTACGAAATGCAAAAACAATCAAAAAGAAATGATGTTGAAATTACTTTGGTAAGTCAGGATAATTTTTTCCTTTTTACACCCATGTTGCCAGAAGTCTCATCTGGGATGCTTCATGCAAGCGATATAACTACACCGATTCGTTCTTTTTGTAAAACTGCAAACTTTTGTCACGCAAAGATTCTCTCAATTGATATGGAAAACAAACATGTTTCCATAATTAGAATATTTGATCAAAAAGAAACTGTGTTAGAATATGACTATCTTGTACTTGCTCTTGGTAGCAAAGATAATTTCTTTGGAAACATTAACATTGAAGAATTTGCATTTACCATAAAAACACTGGAAGATGCAATAGCAATTAGAAATCACATTATCAGCGTACTGGAATGTGCAGATCAGGAAAGAGATCAAATCCTTCAAGAGCAGCTTTTGAGATTTGTTGTAGTCGGAGGGGGATTTGCAGGAGTTGAAATTGCTACGGAAATACATCACTTTTTGCAAGATGCAACAAAAAACTATTACAAAAATATTGACTCGACAAAAATTCGTACTATTATTGTATCAGCAAGAGAAGGAATTTTACCTGAGGTTGGAGAAGAACTTGGTAAATTTGCACTTGAGCATGTTAGAAAATCAGGGATCGAAGTAATCACAAATACAAAAGCAGTTGATGCTGGAGAGGATCATGTGCTTTTGAGTGACAATACAATAATTCCCTGTGCTACCTTGATCTGGGCAGGAGGAGTTACAGTAGACCCGTTGATATCTACACTCAAGTGTGAACATGGTCAATCTGGTCGCTTGGTCGTTGATCAGTATATGAGACTAAAAGATTATCCTAGTATTTTTGCGCTAGGAGATTGTGCAAATCTGGTTGACAGTAAAACTAATACCGTGTATCCTACCACTGCACAAATTGCCATAAGACAAGCCAAGCTAGTCTCAGAAAATTTGATTGCAGATATTACGGGCGCAATAAATTCGATGAAACCATTTCTATATCATAACAAAGGGGTAATGGCTACAATAGGCAAGAGAACTGGAGTTGCACTTCTTAATGGTAGAAAAATATATGGATTTACCGCATGGCTCTTGTGGAGATCATTTTATTGGACACACTTGCCAACACGTGAAAAGAAGATCAAAGTTGGATTTGACTGGTTTCTTAGCTTGATCTTTCGTGCTGATATAATGACAGTAGGGTTCATCAAGAAAAAGACTTTGAGTAGATTGGAAACTCCCATCTATTCTGCAATAGAACGTAGTATTGATCAATCCCAAAATACGTCGTACCTATGAGTGTCTTTTTGAAGTGATTATATTGTGCAGGTTTTATTTTGTAACAGAACATGAAGACACTGCTTGTGAAATATACGCCACGGGAAGAAAGATCTAGTAGCAAAAAATTGTTGGATGCTTTTAAAAATGAAATAAAAAACTCGGAAATTGAGATCCTTGATCTTTGCATTGATGTTCCAGACTTGTTCGACTCTGAAAGCATAAATGCGTACATTCACAGAAACTATCTAAAGGGAGAACTTTCTCAAGGACAAAAGAAATCTCTGGAGAAAATGGATCGCATAACTCACCAAGTGCAATCTGCAGATGTTGTTGTAATTGCCTTTCCAATGCACAATTTCTCAATGCCTGCCTCAGTAAAGGCATGGTTTGATTCCATCATGTTAAAGGGCCAAACATGGGATGCTGCCAATGGAAAATATTTCGGTCTCATGGGTGGTAAAAAAACACTGATAATTGTCTCATCTGGCGGGTTTTATACAAGTGATCCAATGATACACTGGGAACATGCCATGTCTCTTGCCAAAATAGAGTTCCAATTCATGGGGTTCTCAGATGTTCGTGGAATATTAAACGAGGGCATGAATGCAGGAGGCGAAACCACGTCTGATAATATTAAAAAATCACTTGATGCGGTCAAAAAAATAACAATGGAATGGTATTGAATCTAAACCAGTACATATTTGCCATGTTTATGTAAACAATATTTGTACAAAATAAAGCGTAGATGTTTTATCCATACCAAGGAAAGTTTTCCTTATCTGCTTTTTTTGGAAGTTCCTCTATTATTGCCTGTACCACTTCGGTGTGATTGTATGTTATGTGCCGTAAAAATTTCTTAGAGTTATCATCTGTAGGCATACTTTCATTTATTTCTCTGATGATGTCCTTGCATTCTCTACATGGATTGAATTCTATGTAAAATTTCAAATTATATACATACTCTCCATTGATACTTGAAGTATCTCCTATTATTTGACTTGGGATTGTGAAACTTGGTCACACCCTGTATGGTCCTAGTCGTCTAAAACGAGATTATTTATCCCAGAAAAATGAGGGATGTATATGGTATTTAGAGTGCTAGGCATCGGATCTAGTCTACGTGACAGTGCTTCCAGTACCACTGGATTATCTGTTACACTAGATCTTGCAAGAAAATATGGTGCAGAAACACGATTGTTAGATCTTAAGCAAAACAAATTACCACTATATGATCCAGGTGAAAGCCAGTCAAATCCTGAAATAAAAAAAACAAAAGATGATGTAGTGTGGGCAGACGCCTTGATTCTTTCCACCCCTGACTATCATGGCTCAATGTCTGGGGCAATGAAGAATTTTCTCGATTATTTTTGGGCAGAATTTGCAGGGAAAACCTTTGGGTACATATGCGCATCGCATGAAAAAGGTTTGACTGCAATGGATCAAATGAGAACAGCAGTACGACAATGCTATGGCTGGAGTATGCCATATGGGGTGTCTATAAGCGACAGTGAAGATTTTACAGGCGGAAAAATAAATCCCAAGCTAGAATCACGATTGGATATGTTGGCAAGAGATCTGGTTGTCTATGGTAGTCTTTTGCGACAGCAGTTTATACGAGACTTGGATGACACTGCCAACACCTTTGCATCTAGATATAGAAAATGATTTTAAATAATTTCTTGCCTATGCATTTGTCATTTTACAATTAAGACAGGACACTTGGAATGCTGAGACACTCCACTCGCAACACTTTCAAGAAGTAATTTTTTAAAACCTCCCAACTCACGTTAACCCGTTACTATCAAGTCGACATTATGAGATTTTGCGTATGAAACCAATGAATCTGTAATTGATCGTACTTTTAATATCTCAATTTTGTACCGCATCTTTAATTTTTTTAATTGGGATTCTAGGACCAATGCTGATTTCGCGGCGTCTTCTTTTAGCAGCCTTGCGGTCTCAATGTATGCTGTGCCAAAATATAGATCTGTTGGGACCTGTATTGAGATACATGTTATGATACTGATACTTGAACTGTACTTTCTGCAAGATCTATTGCATATTCAAACGCATGGGCGGCAGACTCTGATTTATCATATGGGGCCATGATATGGTTTATCATGTGCCTACTTGGCTATCATTTGATTTAAATAATTTTTTCAGATTTCTGTCACTTTTGTTTGGTCTGATTGCAAGTATGATTGGTTGTTTACCTTATTCCTTAAGATTTATTAGAAATATCAAAATAGAGTATTTCTATGTTATTTGGAGTCTTTGCAATACATAGTCCTGATTTATGTCCAATGAATAATAAAAACAGCAAAAAAATATTCATGGGAATACAAGGGAAAATGAAGGCAACACAAAAAAAATTCAATGTTAAAAAAGTACTGGGTTTTTACATGTCTGTTCTTGAGCATGAATGGATAATAATCCTAGATGCAGAAAACGCACATGATATAGAACAAATGTGCATAGAAGTAGGGATCTCAACTACAAGTACCGTGAAGATTGTTCCTATAAGTGACATGCAAAAGGTAATGGATACTCTAAAATCTAGTTAATTTTTGTAAAAATAATGTTTTTTCTCTGAACTCCTTCGCAAAACATTCTTGTCTCAAAGAGAATAGTTTTCTTGCACTTGTAACAATCATAGTTTTGTGATGTGAAAACTAATCTGGAACTGTTGTATGTGATAAAAAATGCTGATCGACGAGGATACTGGTTAATACATGTTATTTTTTATAAAACTTTTTTAATGCTCTGGATATGTTTTGTTGAAGTCTCAGGTCTCCCACATTTGATATGATATTGTCATAGCGTAATTGTCTTTTTGGCATTGTATCTGAAATTGCTACGGCTACGGCATAAAGTATTTTTGTCTCTATTTTGGATATGCCATGGTCCAAGATTGCTCTCATGATGTATGGAAAAACTAGAGCATTGTTTACTCTGTTATGAAATTGATAGCTGCCCGTGGCAACAATTCTTGCACCTGCTTTTTTTGCAATGGCTGGATCAATTTCTGGCTCTGGATTGGTGAGCGCAAAAACTATTGCATCTTTTTTCATTTTTTTGATTGTATCTTCTGTAATCAAATTACTTATTCCTGAGACTCCTATGAAGACATCTGCATTTTTTATAACGTCTTCAAGAGATCCTTTCTCTCTTTTTGGGTTGGTATGTACAGCAATCTCATTTTTGTATTTGTTCATGTTTTTTCTTCTGCCTTTGTATATTGCACCTGTTGAATCTGACACAATCAGATTTTTACATCCTGCAAATCTGAGTATCTCTGTTATGCCTACTCCAGCAGAGCCTGCCCCAGCTACAATTATCTTGACTGACTCTAGTTGTTTTTTGACAAGTTTGAGTGCATTCAAAAGAGCTGCAAGCGCTACAACAGAAGTACCATGTCTGTCATCATGAAATACTGGAATTGGTATTTTTTTTTGTAATTCTTGCGAAATATCAAGAACCTTTGGTGATTCAATATCTTCCAAATTTATTGCGCCAAATGATGGTTCTATTGCAATGATTGTTTCAATTATCTTTTTTTTATCTATTGTACCCAAGCAGATTGGAAATGCGGTGATTCCTGCATATTGTTTATACAATATAGCTTTTCCTTCCATCACTGGCATTGCAGCATATGGACCTATGTTTCCAAGGCCTAGAATTCTTGTTCCGTCAGTCACGATTGCGACATTATTTCTCTTTGATGTGAGAACAAATTTTTTTTCTGGATGATCAAACACTTCTTTTGATACGGCCGCAACACCTGGTGTGTATATCATCTGAATTTCCTTAATGCTAAGACGGCGTGATTTTTGTCCTAGCAATATGGTGCCCTTTAGTTTCTCATGATACCTGATGGATTTTTTGGCAATATCGCGTGATGGAGACACTATCATTAATGATATTGTCTCCCTATTTAAAATTCAAAATTAGTTTATCGGTTAAAAGTAAAATGTGGAACAAATTAAAAGTCTAGAAAAAGGATAAGACCTTTTTTACAGGTCAACTTGTTTTATTTCTTCTTTGCTTTTGCTTTTGATTTTGCTTTTGGTTTTGCTTTGGCTTTTGCCATAGATATTTGCTTTCGGTATCGGTATTAAGTATAATGAAATGACGCAATGATCGAAAAAGAGTCAAAATTTTGACATCAAAAGCAGATTTCGAGCATTTTTATTGAGTGATATCTAAACCACGTTTAGAAGGAGGTGCGACGATGAGTTACAACGATAGAGGCGGTTCATACGGTGGACGATCAGGTGGCGGATACGGCGGCGGCGGTCGAAGATTTGGCGGCGGTGGCGGTAGAAGTTTTGATAACAGTCCAAAACCAGTAGAAACCGGAAAGGAATACGACGTTTCCATTACTGAAATCAGTAGAAAAGGCGACGGTATTGCAAGAGTAGAAGGCTTTGTAATATTTGTTAAAGACGGCAAAGCTGGCCAGAATGCTAAGGTAAGAATTACCCAAGTAGGCCAGAGATTTGCTTCTGCTGAACTAGTAGAAGGTTCTCAATAAAATAAGGCAATTCAGATAAACATCTGATTCCTATATTTTTCTCAATTTTTATCTAATATTGTCATTTATGGCATCTATTGATGGTATTATCCGTGTCTTGTTTGTTCATAATGTCCTGGCTGTTTCTTATATGATAATTTTTACATTATTTTTTATCTGGATTGGAAAACAAACCCTTGACTACAAACATAGTCTCAAATCAACAAGAACGAATATCTAAAATGTGTTCCTTAGACATGTCTGTAGCGAATCACGATATGAAGACTCATCTTTCTCCAATCAAGATGTGCGTAGAAATGTTAGAGTCTCATGTATCTGGTCCGTTAAATGAAAAGCAGGAGAGGATGATTGGAACTATACACAGGTGTGTGGATAAACTAGAGTCATTGATTAAAGATATTTCCGATGTGTCCAAACTGGAACTGCAGTCTCTAGAATTGTCAAAAACAGAGTTGAATGTGCAAAGTCTCATGGATGAATGTGCAGATCTATTACAACCTTTGATTGTGGGAAAACAGATTGAACTAAAAATAGTGGGAGTAAATGGACTAATTTACGCAGATAAAAGCAGAATTGAGCAGGTCATTGTAAACCTGGTAAAAAACTCCGTAGATTTTGTTCCTAAAATTGATGGCAAAATCACAATAGTGGTTGAAAAAGATGGATCTTCTAATTTGCTGTTTTCTGTTAGAGATAATGGCGAAGGGATAAAATCTGAAGATCTAGGAAAAATATTTACCAAGTTTTACAGGGGTGCCTCCAAGCCGTCTCGAATGTATGGAGGTTCAGGACTTGGGCTGGCAATTTGTAAGGGTATTGTAGAAGCACATGGGGGAAAAATATGGGTTGAATCTGGACTACAAAATGGTTCTCTGTTCAAGTTCACTATCCCCGCATGGGTACCGCAATCACAACATGTTTGCCCGTGATATCATCTAGTTTTAGAAATGGCATCTCTTATTTCACCTGATTTCTCAAAGATTGTCTTTCCTATTTCATCAACTTCTGCACCCGTTGGCTTTTTTCCGGAATGGACAACAAAATAATATGTTTCAAACTTACCTATGATGGAACCGTGCGTATATCCGTAGACATACTCTGATTCGTTTGCTATCTGAAAAACTTCTTGAAATTGCGGAATACGAATATTTTTAACAAGCCCTGGAATCTTGGATATTTCTTCTTCTATCATTGTATCCAGAATTTTTTTATCTTTTTTCTCTAATACCATATTTGAAAGACGATTGGGTTCAATAAAAGTCTGATACCGTAATTTTTTTTCAACTTGGCCTATCTCTTTTTTCATGTATTGTCATTATTTGTCTGATCTCTTCTGCTCTTTCCTCTACCATCTTTCTAATCTCTTTACTCTCTTCCGAATCCGGTATCTTACCATGTCTTCCAACTATAAGACCTGCAATGTATCCCTCCATTTGACCAACCAGATAACCGTATATGAAATCTGAACCGCTTTTGAATTTCCAAATCTTTTGCAAACGAGATTCACCTTTTTTCAATAGGGTCACATTGGGACACCAATTCTTGATGGCACTTTCTATCTCTTTTCTAATGTATGCACCTAGTACCATTGGATATCTTTCATAACTCAACTCTAAAAGGTTTATTGAGCTAATTTCAAGTTGTATTGTTGCACAGTCACTGAAAAACAATGGGTCGCAATCCATATGATGTGACTATGTCATTAATTCCATTTACTAGTCCCACAATCTCTGGAGTTTGGGCCTTGTTTTTGATTAGCTCTGTTTTAATTATATTCAGATAGTATAGTTTCTTTTTCATCTCCTTTGTTTTTCTTGTCTTTGAAAATGATGAATTTTTTAAATCTCTGAGATTTGCAGATATACTGCATAATTTTATTATCTTTGCCTCAAGAGGTGATTCTTTTAGTTGTTTTACATATTGTTCCTCTTGAATTGATCTTGGAAGGCTTTGATCCTTTGATATTGATAAGACTAGGACTGCCACTCTTGAACCAAACCTCTTATCTAATTCATCAAAACTTGTCTTGCCATTGTCAATTATATCGTGGAGCCAAGCAGCTGATAGTACATCATCATCTGTTATTCCGAGACTCTTGAGTCTTGCAACTACTGCCTCCAAGTATTCTTGATGTGTAACGCCATCATTTTTTATCATGCCTAGATGTCGTTCTTTTACAAAATTTTCTGCTGATTGCTTCTGGGGCATGATTTGGATTCTTTCTGAAAATCAACTTAATCTTTCTGATCTAACAATATGGGACTAGATCAAAAAAATTTTTTTAAGCGTTTTTCAGCCTAAAATCTGCGTGCTGGACGATGTTTTGGTAAACATTCTTTGCAATATACTGGTCTACCTTCTGCTGGTTTGAAGGGAACCTGTGTTTCTTTTTTACAGTCTGCGCATGTGGCAGGAAACATTTGTCTGTCTTCGGTTGACATGATTTTCGTTGATAAATGCTACATAATAACTGTTCACTCCAAATTTTTAGACCTTTATCACGTGTTTGCCTATCAGAAGTCTGCTGAGGAGACAATTTCATGAGTATTCTGATACTATGTTTGTCTAGGTACCTGGCTATTGGTGATCGATTGTTCCTATGATGCCTTTTACTCTAAAAATGAAAATAACTGAAAACATTCCAATTATGAGTATTGTAAGAGCTATGGGAAATTCTGGAACAGGGTTAGTTTGACTTGCTAAAAATGTATTTGCCGAATCTTCGAACAACTGTGAGTTTTTGTCGATGTTGTCTGGGTTGCTTGTTAGATCTAATGTGTACTGATTTCCATTATCTAAAAAATAAATTATATTTTCACTCAATGATGTAGAATTATCTACGGAATAATGCGTGGCAGAGCTAACTGTAACACGTACTCCGTCTGTGAATCTGTCCACTACTCCGTTGTATACTATTGTCTTGGAATCTGTATCTTGGTGTGTCATCTCTTGGGCTATTGTGGCAAGAATATCATTATCCGAATGACTGTTTAAGGCATCTATTACATTTGATGCTATATACCTGTGATAAATTCCGAATGTGGCCAACTGGGTTTTGTCATTATTTGAAAATGTTACTATTGATTGATTTGATATATTTGGTGGTAAATTATTCAGGGCTTCCCAGTTGAGAGGTGGTTGAATGGAAATACCATAGTTGGAATTTTTGTAGGTGTTTGAATCTGCAAATCTGAGGGCATCTGCAAATATGGAAACATTGTGATTTGTTGCATATGCCATACTTGTAGAAAATAGAGTCAGCGCAATAGCTACTGTGATTATTGGCATTGTTTTATTCATGATTTTTCTTAATTGTACTGTTATTTATTGTTCCAGATTTTCCTATATTGGTTCTTATGAAAAGTGTTTTACTATGGGTAAGCAACTATCTATTATTCTGAGTACTTCGGAACGAATCACTTTTTTATCAATTGAAACCCAGACAGTATTTTTACCTACCGCAAAAGAGATGGTTTGCACTTTCTCTCTTTCCTCCCACATGAATTGTACATCGCCAAGCTGCCTGTTAAATTGTGATGCCATACGGGTCTTGATTGCAAGATGTGAAAACTGATCAGTCGTATTTTTTATGTTAAGCAGTGGTTCATGTCCGAATCTTCTCTCATATGCCACAATCTTTCCCTTGCTATCTATTACGCCTGCAAATCTAACATACTGGCTAATTGCTCGTATTGCTTTTACTATTCCATGGGCATCTTTTTTATTCAACATCCCATGTTCTAATTTTTTGCTATATAACCATTGTTTACTTGTTCTTGATGATGAATTGAGTTTTAACGGTATTTACTACAAATTTGATATCCATCTTACTGATAACATGAGGATCATTGGGAAAAATTTTGCCTCATGCTCTTTTCAGCTTGTTGTCTTAATTGCATTGCAAAAAAATTATCTGGCTCATAATCTAACACCGTATCAAAATATGCAATAGCCTCATCATATTTGCCAAGGTGGGAAAGAGACAAGCCTTTGTTTATTATGATGTTTACTTCCCTTGGCTTGGTTTCAAGAATCTTGTCAAAGCAATCTATTGCTTCTCTATACCTACCTATGTTGTCAAGTGAATACCCCTTCAATGACAGCGCCCCGGGATCATCGGGTGTCAACCTTAAAGCCTGATCAAAACACCATAGTGCATCTTCATGTTTGTTTATGTTTGGATTTGAAAGACACAGTCCTTTGTTGATGAATGCACCAAAGTTATTTGGATCTATCTTCAAAGACTTGTCGTAATATTCAATTGCGTTATCAAATCTTAGTAGCATTTGGAATGATATTGCTTTATCATATAATAATTCGGCATTATTTGGGGATGTTTCTAAAGCCTTGTCTAGATGTAAAATTGCCTCTTCCTGATTTCCTTCTTTTTGTAACCTGAGCGCTTTTTTATGCAATGATTCCACAGAATCGTTTTTTGATGTAGTGTCAACTCTACCCAATGATATCATTACGTGATCCTTACTGATAAGGATTAGAATTGTGCATGTACACTTGTACATTGAATATTGTTGCTAAAATTGATAATGACCCTGACAATTATAATGATCTTCTACCAAGTTACACTGTCTTGGATTCAAGTCGCAAGAAAACAATTAACATATTTGCAATTGTTCTTGTATTATTAATTGCAGTACCTGAGATTGTCGGTCATACTTTATTTGACAAGGCTCACCCTGAAAACTCGTCTGTTGTTGCAGCACTTGCTCTCGCGAACAAGTTCGAAGCAAATAAACATTCTTCCGGCCCATCTTGCAATCTTGTAATTCAAAATGACACTTCTGGTGCAGGAATTGTACGAGCGGCTGGTCTGCAAGGACAATATGGAAACTTTACCTGTACTGGCCCTTGATATCTGTCTGATGATCCAAGTTTCCGGGTTGAATCTACTTGATGATCTTACACTTGGATGTAATGTCTTTTATTGATACATAATACATATAACACAA
Source organism: Nitrosotalea sp. (assembly GCA_029850515.1). Taxonomy (GTDB): domain Archaea; phylum Thermoproteota; class Nitrososphaeria; order Nitrososphaerales; family Nitrosopumilaceae; genus Nitrosotalea. The sequence continues at coordinate 34,519 of JARCRW010000085.1, forward strand.
GATTGCAATCGATACTAGTCTTAACGGCATCTCGTAATTTGTAAGAAATGCAGTAGCAGTTCCTCCAATGGTTCCAAAAATGGATACTGCGGAAAATCCAAGTGATCCACAACTGCATGCACCTGCACTTGCACCTATAATGGAGCCAAAGAAACCCATCCCTGATCTTTTCAAACCCTTGTTTGATGTGCGCATGCGGTAGATGCTCAAACTTGCGACAATTCCAGATAGCAGTGCAATTGCAACAATTAGAAGAAAGTCCACAATTGAATTTGCTGGTACGTAGAACACCCAGATTGGGGAGAAGAAGATGAATTCTGAAACGATAGAAAGAGAGACAAACAGTACTACAAATATCACACTTGACACGTAAAGATACCTTTTATTGGAATAGACAATTTTGAATGCCTCTTTGTGCATTATGCTATGTTATGCTCTCGGGAATTATTTAATCATATTTTTCGAAATATCTGGTTTGATAATCTGTGAAAATATGAAATGTTATCCTACCTGAATTTGTAGCGGCAGTGATGGGGATAGTGCATTTGGACTTGATATACTCTGCCACACAAAAATTTGAGCAGTATAAGTCCCAGCAGTGATTGGTAGCCATGATTGGCCAAGATTGAGGGTTTGTCCTGGAGCCATTGAACCTGTTATCCAAGATAATGAAACTGTGATTCCATTGCTGTCTTGTATTTGTACAAGATATGCAAATGGCTGATCTTTATTTTGCTGATTTGTAACATCCGACACAACTTGTATCTGTTGGTTTACATTGATTTTACTCAATATTCTTCCGGTCGAGTCTAAAATTCTTGCATTGCTCAAAACTGCCTGCTCCAGAGGAGCAAGAACCGTACCAGCTGTTGTTGTTGCAGTAAGACGCAATTGGTCCGATGGTGAATGTGGCAGTGGAAGAGTCCTGTCTGTATATTCTGCAGTTATGGTGTCCCCTGATGACACATGTAATCTACTTCCTGATGAGCTCAAATCGGTGGTAAGATATACAGTTCCCTGAAAGATCCCCGTGTTTGGACCTGTTTCAGTCATTGTTAACTTGATGCCACCTGAATCTGAATCTGACCAAACACTTGTATCAAATTTGTCGATTGCATCTGGGTTGAGATTCATGTCAGGATCTGTTATCTGTACTAT
>JARCRW010000086.1 GCA_029850515.1 Nitrosotalea sp.
TCATTAGACAAGACAAGTCCATTTGGAGGTTGTATTTTGTCGATCCTTGTTCTCGTGTTAAGAAATGATGGTAGAAGTATTACAGTTGTTATTGCACATATACCAATTCCCGCAATTATTGCAATGTAGAGAAGTTTCAAAATACGCTATCAATCATACTCCAAGATTTAAAAAACTGGCGTAGATTTTCACAGTATGATTCTTCTAAAACCAAGCACATATTCCCGAACAAATGTTTTAGTCAACTGCAATCCTGTAGTTTAAACTCTGTTCTTACCAGAACTTACTGCCCCGTTGTAATTACTTCAGTGAAATTCATATCAGATATGATGGTATTTGAAGTAACATGGAAAATAGAGTTGGGACAAGTTCTGCCCAAGAGTACTTCTAGAGGAAAATCAGATTTTTTCAATTCAGACGCATCATAACCTACAGCCAGAGGATATTGTTCACAAACATCCCATGGAATAGAATAATCATAGATTCCCTTTGAATCAGTAGCAGAAGAAATTTTGTACATGACAGAAAAGGTATCGCCTTTTGATGCGTTGGTCATATTGAGCAAACTTGGGATTGCAGTGACATTAAATTTTGGTCCAAGACTAAATCCAAAATGCGCCATTCCCCCCTTATAGATTGCTTTGTTTGGATATGAACCCCAGCTAGAATCAAATTGATAAGTAGTGCATATAGTTGCAGTAGAATTTGGATTCATTAAGAGTACCATTAATGAGCCATTTTGATTTTTTGAGATGTTCTTTCCATGACAATCAGATGACGATATGACTGAAAATTCTCTTTCTATCGTCTTTCCAAGAAATGATATTGTTATATGATAAGTTCCTGTCTTGTTTATTTGTAAAACACCGAGATCTCCCCTGTCTAATCTCCAGTGCCATGAAGTAGGCCACGAACTAGAGATAATATCACAAAACATAGCATCTGGTCTGTTAGTCCATACATTACTACCACTTTCACTAGTCAATATTACATGTGGTCTTGAGCACTCTGTTGATGTAGTGTTTATGTTAAAATTGATTCGCTGTCCTACAAGGTACGCATCGTTCAAGCCGTAGACCGTGAGTTTGATAACTGATGCGTTAGTCTGCGATTGTGAGATTAAATTTTGTTGATTAGTTCTATATGCTGGTGTAAAGAATATCAGAATCGTTGCAACTATAATTATACTAATTCCTACTCCCGTAATTATAGCAAAATGTAGAGTTTTCAAAATGTGTTCTTATTCAGACTTTAAACTTTAAAAAACTGACGCATATTTTCACAGTATCATCTTCGAAAACTAGTACTATTCATGCCCAAGCGCACAATGTTTTTTAAACCCGTTAAAGAGTCTTGAAATGTTGTCTACACAAGAAGCTAAGGAAAAATGGGGTATAGCTCACATTTTCAGTAGTTTTAACAATACCATAGTACACATCACAGATGTTTCCGGCGCAGAGACTGTGGCAATTAGTTCCGGTGGACGACACGTTAATGCAGACAGATACGAATCATCCCCTTATGCTGCAATGAAATCAACTGCGGCAGTAGTAGAGGCAGCACACGACAAGGGCTTTACAGGTCTTCACATTAGAGTGAGAGCAGTAGGCGGAGTCGGGTCACGTGTTCCAGGCCCAGGCGCACAGGCAGCAATCAGAGCTCTAGCAAGAGGCGGATTCAAGATTGGAAGAATTGATGATGTAACCCCAATTCCTCATGATACCACTAGAAAGAAGGGTGGTAAAAGAGGAAGAAGAGTCTAGTCGTCTACTAGCTTTACTTTTACTTTGGCGTTTTTGTTTTCAAAGAATTTTGTCATAAAGGTGATAAATTTGTCTTCAAATTTTTTTCCCTTGGTTTTTGCAATTTGATCTCCTAGTTTCAATTCCATCCCAGAGAAAAGTTCTGTCTTTATCAATACTTTGAAAAAGGCCCAACCAAATCTTTCCATCGGTTTGCTTATCAGAAAACCTTCCTTGACACCACAGAGAGTCTGTAATTCACCCATGGCAGCTGAAACAATCTCTAGGTCAATTTCATATTTGGTTGTTGCAATCTCAAGAATAGTAGCCCTGCCGTACATAAACAACCATCCATCGTGATGTACAAATAATAAACTTACTTGAGACGTCTATGATGTAAGAAATTGTTTGCACCTAGCAATTATCAGATATTTGTATTTGAGGAGTCATTAGAAGATACAGGCTCTGCAGATTCTGACATTGATTTGGTTTGACCTTTTAGCTTATCTGACCAAGATACCATCTTTCCATCTTGTTCAACACTTATTGTAGTTTGTATTCTTACATGAATTCCAACGGATCTGAACAGTGTCAATAATTTTCCCCCATCAATGATTTCAGTGATTTCCCCTCCCTGGATAAGCTCTGCAAGTTTTTCTACAACGAGCTTGGTCTCAGTAGGAAATTGCGATTCCGCATTCTGAAGCACTTCTTCTCCCCTATATCCAAGTTGTTTGAGAACAATGTCCCTAGGAGAAGCCTTTGGTGTTTTTGATTCAGGTTTGACCTCTTCAATTCGTTGCCTTTGTGAGATATTTTTTTGCATCTCAAGCATCCTTTTTGCTTTGAGAAGTTCTAGTTCTTTGTCTTCTTCAGTCAACCCTTGATTACCCCAATTGGAACAAGCTTTGCTACTTTTGTAGCTATTCCAAGTTCATGAGATACATTTGCTACAGCATCAACATCCTTGTATGCCTCAGGTGTTTCCTCCACCATGCCTTCTCGTGTAAGAGCTTTTATGAAAATTCCTTTATCACTCAATGATTTTTGTACTTGGCCTTCTGTGAAATTTCTTCTTGCTGCAGATCTTGACATCATTCTCCCTGCACCGTGTGCAGTAGAACCAAAGCTCAAATCCATAGAGCCTGGTTTTCCCAACAAAATCCAGCTACCAGTACCCATAGAACCAGGTATGAAGACAGGCTGGCCTATGTCTCGATACTTTCGTGGTATTTCATCTCTTCCTTGTGGGAATGCTCTTGTTGCACCTTTTCTATGAACTACGACTGATCGTAGCTCACCATCGATTTTGTGTTTTTCGACTTTGGCAATGTTATGAGCAACATCATAGATTAGTTTCATGTCAAGGTCAGATTCTGACTGTTTGAAAACTCTTTCAAAGGCTTTTCTTGTCCAGTGTGTTATCATTTGCCTGTTACTCCATGCATAATTTAATGCGGCAAACATTGCTTTTCTATACGACTCTCCCTCTTCTGAAGAATTTGGAACGCATGCAAGTTCTCTGTCTACTAGATTTATTTTATATTTAGAGAGTGCTTGTTCAGATACTCTTAGATAATCACTACATACCTGGTGTCCAAAACCCCTTGAACCGCAATGAATCAGTACAGTAATTTGTCCTTCATTAAAAATTCCCATCTTTTTAGCAGCTTCTTTGTCATGAATTTGATCAACACGCTGCACCTCAAGAAAATGGTTTCCAGAACCAAGACTTCCAAGTTGTGGCGCACCTCTCTTGCGTGCAGTGGGAGATATCTTTCCAGGATCGGCATTTTTTATCTGTCCATTTTCTTCACACACGTCAGCATCATCATTTGAGCCATATCCGTGATCAATTGCCCATTGTACTCCTTTTACAAGAACCTCATCAAGATCAGAAGAGGTCAATTTTACAGCGCCTTTTGAGCCTACTCCAGACGGAATGGACGTGAATAATTCAGTAACAAGATCCCTGAGTCGTGGCCTGACATCTTTTTCCATGAGACTTGTTTTGATTAGTCTCACACCACAGTTGATATCATATCCTACCCCTCCTGGGCTAATCATGCCTTCTTGGGCATCCATAGCAGCTACTCCACCAACAGGAAAGCCATAACCCTCATGACCATCTGGAAGAACTACAACGTGTTTGAGAACTCCCGGTATTGTGGATACATTTACTGCTTGTTGAATCGTTCTGTCCGTAAGCATTTTTTGCAATAATTTGTCATCAGCATAAATTGTCACCGGAACTCTCATACCTTTTGATGGATCAGCCTCAATACGATATTCCATTTCGCGTATTTTCTTTGGAATTAGTGACGACATCCCTTTCTGCGAAAAAAGGTATCCGTACACAATTTAAATCATGAGTATATGATCTTTAATCAATCATTTAATCAGCTTGGCAGTATGCCGATACAAGTCATGCAGTGTCTTTCCATCAAGTAAAACCGCATCATCTGGTTGATCATCATTGACTTTGTTTTCTAGGTTATTTTTTTCTAGTTTTTTATCAGAGTCCATAGATTTGATTTGTTCACAAGCATAGAAAAAAGTGTCGGTTTTAATCCAGATTCATACAAGTAGATTTATTTTCCTTGATCAACTGATCCCAGACATGCCAATTCTTCCAATAGACAGTGGCCGTTATGGTACTGATGAAATGAAGGAGATTTTTGACGATCAGAAAAAAATAACATATCAATTAGATATCGAAGCAGCAGTTGCCCTGTCTCAGTCAGAGATAAGGATGATTCCAAAGGATGCAGCTTTGAACATATCAAAGATGGCAAGATCTGGCAAGATTTCAGTAAAAAGAGTGAAACAGTTAGAGGCAAAAAGTGATCACGATACAGCAGCGTTGGTAGAAGCTCTCAGTGAAATCTGCAAACCTTCTGCAAAACCTTGGATACATTATGGTTTGACAAGTAATGATCTAGTAGATACAAGTAATTCATTGCAAATTCGTGATACTTTACGAATAATAGAGCCAAAGGTTGCAAAACTAGCCATTATTTTAGCAGATCAGGCAATCAAATACAAGGGATTGCCAGCAGTAGGCAGAACCCACGGTCAACATGCAAGCATCATTTCATTTGGTTTAAAATTTGCAAACTGGTCACTTGAAATGTCAAAACATGTAGAAAGAATCGAAGAGATTAAGAAAAGAGTATTGATCTGTAAAACTCTCGGTGTGGTAGGAACTGGCTCTCTGATGGGTGCAAAAGCTTTGGAGGTGCAAAAAAAAGTAGCGCAGAAGCTTGAACTATATCCTGCAGATGTCACAACCCAAGTAGTTGCACGTGAAAGATATGCAGAATTTATCTTTTACATGGCTTTGATTGGATCTACACTTGAAAAAATTGCTGTAGAGATCCGCAATCTTCAAAGAACTGAGATTGGCGAGGTTGCAGAATCTTTCAAGAAAGGTCAGATGGGAAGTAGTGCAGTTCCTGTAAAGAGAAATCCTGTAAAAAGCGAGCGTGTGACATCGCTTTCAAGACTATTGCGCAGTCAGATATCAGTAGCTTTTGAGAACATACCACTATGGCATGAAAGAGACCTGTCAAACTCTGCAAACGAGAGATTCATCATTCCAACAAGTTCCATTTTGCTCGATGAAATGCTTGGTACCATGACAAGAATTATCAGATCCTTATTTGTAAATGAGTACAGGATAAGACAGAATCTTGAAATAACAAGGGGGCAGATATTTGCAGAATTTGTTCTTGATGCATTAATACAGAAAGGGGTTCCACGATTTGAGGCCTACAGAGACATACAACGGGTAGCATTTGCATCTTCAGAAGAGGGAACAGATTTTAAAGAGGCAGTAAAAAATGATGATGCATTCTCAACTCATCTGACTGATGAAGAAATAGACAAAATTTTCATTCCTGAAAATCACCTTGGTGCATCATTTGATATAATCAAGAAGGTATCAAGCAAGGTCAAAAATTCATGTTCCAAGTTTTCTTGACTTTTAATAGATTTTTGTGAATTAAAGAGCCATATTGCATTGCTTTTTTGAGCTTTAGTGCAGACTCTTCTGGAACTCCAATCGATACAGCAAGTTTTCGGATAAGATGCTTTCTGACCAAATCATCCTTATCTTTTATTTTATGTTCCAGTGGAACCGATTTTGCAAATCCTACAAACTCTTTTGACAAAAATGGCTGTACAATACTGACACCAAATTCAGACACAATTTGATTTACTGCCTTCATCATTCTTGTTTCATTGAGTATCTTGTCTTCCATCATCTCAAGCACCGTATCTTTTCCCTCTGAGATTGAATCTCTGTAGGCATTATATCCACAGAAGAGCTCATCAATTCCATTGGCAGTCATCACCTTTGTAACTTTGTGTTTTTGTGCAAGTTTTGCCACATAATAAAATGCAATACAATTTTCATTCCAAGACAAGTTATCTACATTGATTGTATCCCATATCTTTCTGGCCACATTAGAAAATGTTTTCTCAGAAATTACTTCTACTTCATGATTCATACCAAGCACTTTAGCCATTCTTTTTGAAAATTCTACATCATGTGAATCCTCAAAGCCCATTGTGAGAAGTAATACATCATAACCCAAGTCTTGGCAAATTTTTGCCAGAAGACAGCTATCAACTCCACCAGAAAATGATATTCCCATTTTTCCCGAGTCCTTGATGCCTTCAATTGCTTGAACCATTTGTGTGTGCAATTCTCTTTCAAGTTCTGACATTACAGGTACCATTTTCAGAATAGATTTACTTTGAGAGTTAAATATAGGATTCTGTAAAAAGTTGTAAGAGAATGTTCAAGCTAACTGAAGAACAGATCAGAGTCGAATTGCAAGGATTGCAGGGATGGAGCATGGTAAACGGAAAGCTGCACAAGGATTTTGTATTTGAAGATTTTATAGAAGCCTTTGGTTTTATGTGCAAGGCAGCAATACACATTGAAAAGATGAATCACCATCCAGAATGGTTTAATGTATACAACAAGATTTCAGTAGACTTGGTGACCCATGATGCTGGCGGGATAACACAAAATGATGTATTCCTTGCAAAAACTCTGAATTCACTAAAGTAAATACCATCATGACACCTGTACAGAATTTATATACGGATTGAGCAGAATTTTTCAAATGTCAACAGGCTCTACAATTTTGGATTCAGATTTCAAGTATATTGATAGCAAAGGAAATCTTTTGAAAAGTAGAACCGAACTTTCAATAGCACAGATGCTGGAATTTTTGCAAACTGAATACCAGTATGATTATCCTATAACTCTAAAAAATGGAAAGAAGATAAGCGTTGATTTTAAGACTGACAAGGGCCTGATCGAAGTAATAGATACTGAAATTGACATTGCAAAATACAAAGAACTCAAAGCAGAATTGCCGGATGTAAAGATAATTGCACTAGGACATCCAAAGTTTGCAGCAAGGCTATCAGAGCTACAAGACATAATTCTCTACAAAACTCAGGAGGTGCAGACAGGTTCCATATTCATGGAAGATCCTTCATTTGCGTTTGATTATGCGCACATATTGCCTCTAGTGGAAAAATGTTCAATCTTACATGGTCATACATCATCAGTCACAGTAGAACTAGTAGGAGAAATGAAGAATAATTTATTGATGGATTTTGGAGAAGCAAAGAAGATAATCAAGGAAGTCATCTCAGTTTTGGATCACAAATTTTTCATTAATGAAAAATATCTCATCAAAGAAGACGATCAACATTACAACATTGGATTCGACGGTCCAAAGGGAAGATTTAATCTTCAAGTTCCAAAGAATACAACCTATCTCTTGAAGGGTGAGGCAACTGTTGAGAACTTGTCCACAGAACTAATCAAGCTACTTGTTCCAAAGATGCCAAAAAATATTGAAGCTGTAGGGGTCTATGTGTATGAGGGCTATAACAAGGGAGCCCATATTATATCACAAATTTCAAAGATCTAGACATGGAACCAACTATCAAGGAAACTGCATGGAATCCTGAGATTGAAAAACAAATTCTAAAACAATGGGAAGAATCTCACATTTATGATTTCAAGCCAGAGGGAGACATATTTGTAATTGATACTCCTCCTCCGTATCCATCAGGAAGACCATGGCACATTGGCGCTGCATCACATTATGCTCAGATAGACATGATTGCAAGAACTGCAAGAATGATTGGAAAAAAAGTTCTATTCCCAATAGGAATTGACAGAAATGGTCTACCTGTTGAGCTATACACCGAGAAAAAACATGGGATTAGGATGCATGAGACAGAAAGGGGAGAGTTTCTCAAGCTTTGTGCAACAGCATTAGATGATTTGGAGGCAGAGATGATACAAATCATGAAGAGTCTTGGCCTTAGTGGCAATTTTGCAGAATATTACAGAACAGATTCTGACAAATATCGTACCTTGACCCAATCTACATTCATTGACATGTGGAAAAAGGGACAGATCTACCTTGCAAACAGACCCAACAACTATGATTGGGTGACAGGTACCACCATAGCAGACGCCGAGATTGTCTATGAAGAGATTCCCACCAAACTAGTCCACATGAAGTTCAAGGTAAAGGAGCCGGAAAAAACCATGATCATTGCAAGTACTAGACCAGAACTGTTATGTGCATGTCAAACAGTGATTGTGAATCCGGAAGATGAGCGATATGCAGATGTTATTGGAAAAAAAGTCATCATCCCTCTGATAAACAGGGAAGTGGAGATCAGGACACACCCTTCTGCTGAAAAAGAATTTGGTTCTGGAGCAGTAATGGTCTGTAGTTATGGTGATCAAAATGATGTTGCATTATTTAGAGATCTCAAGCTAGAAGAGATTGCAGCAGTTGGAATGAATGGTAGAATGAAAGAGGTTGCAGGACCATATGCAGGTCTCAAAGTAAAACAAGCAAGAGAAAAAATAATTGAAGACTTGCAAAATCAAGGTCTAGTAGAGAAAATAGAGAACATCAATCATCGGACTCCAATATCTGAGAGAAGCAAGACCGCAATTGAAATTATTTCCATGGAAGAATATTATCTAAAACAAAAAGATTCAGTTGACAAGATAAGAGAACTTGGTTCAAAGATTGATTTCCACCCTGCGATGCACAAGCAGATCTTGATGAACTGGCTGGAATCAATATCAATTGACTGGCCAATCTCAAGAAGAAGGTTTTATGGTACAGAAATACCCATTTGGTATTGTAAAAAATGCAACGAACCGCATGTGCCAGAACCTGGAAAATACTATAGACCGTGGAGAGACCCAAGTCCAATATCAAATTGTATCAAATGCGGTTTCACAGAGTTTGTAGGCGAGCAGCGTACGTTTGACACCTGGATGGATTCCAGTGTATCACCACTTTATATCACCAAATACAAGCAAGATGAAGAATTTTTCAAAAAAACATACCCTACTACCATAAGGCCTCAGTCAAAAGATATCGTCCGCACATGGTTATACTATACCATACTACGATGTGAGCAACTCACTGGCAAGGCTCCATGGAGTGATGCATGGATAATGGGATATGGTGTAGATGAACATGGTGCAAAGATGAGTAAAAGTAAGGGCAATGTGATTGATCCGCTACCAATAATACAAAAATTTGGTGCAGATACGTTCCGATTCTGGAGTGCAAGTGAGATTAATCTTGGATATGATTTTAGATGCTCAGAGCAAAAAATAGAGACGACTAGAAAATTTCTAAGCAAACTTTGGAATGTCTCAAGATTTCTGTCTGGATTTCCAGTGATAAAATCTGGAAAACTGAGTCCTTCTGACAAGTGGATACTCTCTGAGCTTGACAAGGTAATTGCAGAGTGCAAAAAAGGATATAATGAATACAATTTCTTTGTACCAGCTACTGCGCTAAGAGAATTCGTCTGGAATCTTTTTGCTGCGCATTATATCGAGATGGTGAAAGGAAGAGCATATAGCTCTGGATTTACAGAAGAAGAACGAGACGGGGCAATCTTTACACTTCACAAGGTATTATCTTCAGTTTTGACATTGCTTGCACCAATTACACCATTTATCACAGACTATCTATGGCAGAATCTGTATTCTAAAAATACTATACATCACGAAAAATTTGTAGAACCCGAAGGCCACGAAGACTGGACAAGACATACAAAAGAGATAACTGAATTTAATTCCGAAGTGTGGAACAAGAAAAAAAGCATGAGCCTATCACTAAAAGATACTGTCGAGATTGCAATTCCAACAGGCTTGGAACCCTTTGCAAAAGATCTCAAAGCCATGCACAACATTATCTAGACAAAAGGGCGCGAATTAGAACTTAAATAACATGTAGCCCACTTTTTGTACATGCCACGAATTGTACACTTTGATATTCCTTCAGACAACCCAGAACGAGCACAGAAATTCTATCATGAAGTATTTGGATGGGAGTTTAACAAATGGGATGGCCCCATGGAATATTGGATGATAAAGACAGGAGATGACAAACAAGCCGGAATTAATGGCGGTCTTGCAAGAAGAATGCCAGGACAGATAGGCATGACAAACACAATAGATGTGCCTTCTATTGATGAATACACAAGCAAGATCATATCAAAAGGTGGTCAAGTACACACACCAAAGTTTCCAATTCCAGGAGTTGGACATTTTGCAATATGTGCGGACACTGATGGAAACATATTTGGAATAATTCAGATGGATACTAGCGCAAAATAAAAATTGTCAAGCATTTAGTTTTATCAGTAATTTCGCAACATTGAAGCCAATCTTTTTTACTTGTTCCTCTTGCTTTTTGTCTTGCAGTGTTCCATCGGCATTAAATACTTCATGGGCTTTTGCTATTGCAATCTGATCTGGGATTACAATGGTACCAATATTTTCAAGAATGGCACGTACGTGAACCATCCCACGAAGACCCCCAAGACCCCCAGGAGATGCACTCATTATTCCCGCAACCTTGCCCTTGAAACAAGCCAGAGGCTCTTCACCTTCAACGGGTCTAGATACCCAATCAATCGTATTTTTGAGAACACCTGAGATGGAGCTGTTGTACTCTGGCGATGAAATCAGAAACCCATGATGTGACAACATCAAGTCCTTGAGATTGCGTGTATTAGATGGGAGACCTTGCTGCTGCTCCAAATCTCCGTCGTAAAGTGGCATTGCAAAATCTCGAAGATCAATTACAGTGACATCTGCACCGCCCTCCATTGCACCACCCGTTGCAATTTTGACTAGTTTTTTATTAAACGAATCAGTGCGAGTGCTTCCAGCAAATGCAAGAATTTTTGGTTTTACCAATCATAGTTTGACGTGATTATAGTTTAACAAGTTTTCCCTTGTATGATCAGACATACATTTGAGGCGCTCTTTAAATAATAATTTCATCTTTCACAAAGAGTTGAAGGCTGTAATCATTAGAAGGCATGGTGGACCAGATGTCTTGTCGTATGAAGAAATTCCAGATCCTGTTCCTAAAAAAGGACATGCTCTAGTCAAGGTAAATTATTGCGCAGTGAATCACTTGGACATTTGGGTAAGAAATGGAATTCCCGGCAAGACAGTATCATTTCCACACATTCTTGGTTGCGATGTTAGTGGGACTTTGGTAGAGGGATTTGGAGGTCTCAAAAAAGATGACAAGGTCATAATATATCCTGCAGTTGACAGCAATGTTGCGCGAGTATCTTTTGGAATCATCGGAGGATTTGGAAGATATGAAGGCGGTTATGCTGAAATCATCCAGATTCCAAAAAAGAATATAATAAAAAAACCAGATTGGTTCTCAGATCAAGAAGCTGCTTCAATTAATGTCTCATACCTAACAGCTTGGAACATGTTAGAGAAATCAAGGTGCAAAAAAGACGACATTGTTTTGATCTGGGGTGCAAACAGTGGAGTTGGCTCGGCTGCAATCTTGCTTGCAAAAGCAAAAGGTCTGAAGATCATTGCTATTGCATCTGACAAGAACAAAGTAGCATTTGCAAAAAAACTTGGGGCAGACTTTGTCATAGATAGAAATGCCAAAGATGTGACATCTGAGGTTCTAAAATTTACAGATCAGTCAGGAGTAGATGTTGTAATTGATCACGTTGGAGCAAAGACATGGCCTACAAGCCTCGAAGTCCTCAAGGTAAAGGGGAGAATGGTTGCATGTGGAACCACAACTGGGGGAGAAGCAGTAGTAAACATCAGGTCATTTTATAGTAAAGAGGCTCAAGTAATTGGCGCATACCTGGGATCAAAATCACAGCTTGTTGCATTGCATAAATTTATGAAATTAAAAAAAATCAAGCCCATAATTGATAGCATATTTGATCTAAAGGATGCCAAACTTGCACACCAAAGGATGGAAAGGAGCGACCAGACTGGAAAGATATTGTTACGAGTATCTAGCTGACAAATTTTCGACATTCACAGTCAAGAACGAGGCAAGTTTCACTGTGTCTTATGTGGTCATCTAGTCCATGGCCACAATTGGCATTTTTGCACGTATACCTACTTTTTTCCCTCTCTACAACCTTACGGGCAATTTGATTCGCCTTTTCTTTTGAATATCCCTTTTTGTCAATGTAATAGTGAACTACTCTATTGTAGAGTTCGTTGGGATCAAAGGTATGACTCATTGATAGAAAATAACGTCATCCAAACTATTAGTTCTTTAGTTGGCCTGTGCTTCTCTTTCACGCAATATATTCAAAGCAGAGCCTGCTTGGAACCACTTTATCTGAAAGTCGTTGTAGGAATGCTTTAGCGCGATCTCATCTTTTGTCCCGTCTTTATGGTACAACACACATTTGATGTTTTTTCCAGGTTGCATTTGAGATAGATCAAGTATGCTTATTTTATCAGTTTCCTGGACTTTATCATAATCAGATGGATTAACAAAAGTGAGCGCAAGTACTCCTTGTTTTTTTAGATTTGTTTCATGTATACGTGCAAAACTTCGTGCAATAACTGCTGCACATCCAAGATATCGCGGAGACATGGCAGCGTGTTCCCTACTGCTTCCCTCCCCATAATTGTTGTCACCTATTACAATCCACTTGAGACCTTTCTCTTTGTATTGTCTTGCTATAACTGGAAATGATTCAGTATTTCCATTTAGTAGATTCTTTCCCTTACCAACATCGTTTGTAAATGCATTGACTGCACCAAGGAATATGTTGTCACTAATTTTGTCAATATGTCCGCGCAATGATAACCATGCACCTGCTGGAGATATGTGATCTGTAGTGCATTTACCTTTTGCCTTTAGTAAGAGTGGCAAGTCCACAAAATCTTTACCATCCCATTTTACAAATGGAGATAGTTTTTGTAATCTCCCACTTGAAGGATTTATGACAACTTCTATATCATCAGGGTTTGTAGCAGGTGGAACATAGATTTGACCTATGTTTGAGAATCCCTTTGTTGGTACCTCTGGTGCTTTTTTTGGCGGTTCTAGCGTGAACTCTTTTCCATCAGATCCCTTTAGAGTATCTTTTAGAGGATTAAATGATAGTCGGCCACCAAGAGCAAGAGCTACAATCAACTCAGGACTACCCATAAAGGCCATTGTCTCCCTCCTACCATCATTACGTCCAGGGAAATTTCGGTTAAATGAAGTAACGATAGTATTTGGTTCTCCAGGTTTTATCTCCGGCCTATTCCATTGTCCTATGCATGGTCCACAGGCATTAGCTAATACGGTCGCGCCGATCTCATTTAGAGTGTGCATCTGCCCATCTCGTTCAATTGTTGCTCTAATTTGTTCAGAACCAGGAGTTACAAGAAGGGGGATTTTTACGTTCATTCCATGTGATTTTGCTTGCTCTGCAATAGACGCGGCTCTTGTCATGTCTTCATAAGATGAATTAGTACAACTACCGATAAGAGCTACAGAAATACTATCAAGATATTTGTTCTTCTTGACATCTTCTGCAAGTGCAGATATTGGCCTTGCAAGATCTGGTGTGTGAGGACCTGCAATGTATGGCTCTAGTGTAGATAGATCAATCTCTATCACTTTATCAAAATATTTTTCTGGATTTTGTTCAACTTCAGGATCTGCAACAAGAATGTCTCTATGCTTGTTTGCAAGATCTGCAATTTGTCCACGATTAGTCGACTTGAGATAAACTTCCATCCGGTCATCATATGGAAATACAGAACATGTTGCACCAATTTCTGCACCCATGTTTGTTATTGTGGCTTTTCCAGTACAACTAATTGATTTGGTACCAGGTCCAAAGTATTCTACTATGGCATTTGTCCCACCAGATACTGTAAGCTTCCATGCTACATACAATATGATATCTTTTGGTGCAACCCATCCATTTAGCTCCCCTTTGAGGTGTATACCAATTCTTTTAGGATACAAGAGTTCCCATGGAAATCCTGCCATCACTTCTGTTGCATCAAGTCCGCCCACTCCAACAGCAAGCATGCCCAGACCACCTGCATTTGGCGTATGAGAATCAGTTCCAATCATTAGCCCACCGGGAAAGGCATAGTTTTCAAGTACAACTTGATGGATGATACCCGCACCTGGTTTCCAGAATCCTATCCCATATTTTCTCGAGGATGATTCAAGAAATTTGTATACTTCGCTGTTTTCATCCAGTGCAACTTTAATGTCTACGTCTCCATTAACTTTGGCTCTAATGAGATGATCGCAGTGAACAGTTGTAGGAAGTGTGCTTCGCTTGAGACCTGATTGCATGAATTGCAGAATTACCATTTGGCCTGTAACATCTTGTAATGCAACTCTATCGGGTCGTAGAAGTGAGTAGCTTTTACCCGGTTCTAGATCTTTTGCACTTTCCATGTCATCAAGATGTCCAACAAGAATTTTTTCAGTCAGAGTAAGCGGCCTATTGACTAGTTTTCTATATTTTGAAATGTTCTCTTCAATTTTTTTGTAAACCTTTGAAACGAGTTCCGGAGTTGTCTCTATTTCCATTACAGCATACAACTAATCTGAATTTAATATAAACGGTATTCAAGCGGTCTAGTCTAGAGAACTAATTCTTCTTTTTAATCAGACTTACAAAGTATTTATGAAGAGAAATGTCCCCTGTAAGCTCGGGATGAAATGCAGTGCCTATGACGTTTCCTTGTTTTACCGCAATTATTTTTTCATTAAACTTTGACAATATTTCCACATCTTTTCCTATTTCTATGATAGATGGTGCACGAATAAACACACCCGGAAACTTGGAGACGCCAATTTTATCTATCGATATTTCAGATTCAAATGAATCCTTTTGTCTGCCAAAGGCATTTCGTTCTATTTTGATATCAAGAAAATCCAATAGCGGTTGATCCATTTCACCAACTACCCTATCTTTTGCCTTTTTTGAGAGTATTATCATACCTGCACATATTCCAAACACAGGCATTCCACTTGCAATTTTTTCTTTAATTTTTTTCAATGAGCCGTTGACTAGAGAGAGTGTGCCTATCACAGTACTTTCTCCACCAGGTATAATCAACCCATCAAGATCAGAGATCTGTTCAGGAGTTTTAACCTCAGTCACAATACCTTCCATACCTAGTTCTTCAATTGCCATCTTTGTAGCCAGTATATTCTCTTCAACATCTCCCTGAACTGCCAAAATTCCTACATTTATTCCGCCACTCATGCTGTGCTACCACGTTCTTGCATTCTAAGCTCAAGATTCTTTGTATCCAATCCCAACATGGATTGTCTTTCATCAATCATTTTTTGTGCTTCTTTTACTTTGTCCGGATCTTCCCAGAAAGTTGTTGCCAAGACTATTGCTTGTGCTCGCTCCTTTGCGTCATCAGCCTTGAATATTCCAGATCCTACAAATACTCCATCACAACCCAAAGTCATCAAATATGCAGCGTCGGCAGGAGTTGAGATTCCTCCTGCTGCAAAGTTTACAACTGGCAATCTACCCAAACTTGCAGTCTCTTCCACAATAGAGTAAGAAACTTTCAATTCTCTTGCAACACTGATCAAGTCTTGTTCATCGCCAGCATCATAGATTGATTTTATACGTCTCAGTTCAGTGTTTACATTTTTAATATGAATAACTGCTTCTGCAACATTACCAGTGCCAGGTTCTCCTTTTGTTCTAATCATTGCTGCACCTTCTTCTATTCTTCGAAGAGCTTCACCAAGATTTCGTGCACCATTTACAAATGGGCTTGTGAAATCCCATTTCCATATGTGGTGGTTTTCATCTGCAGGGGTTAAAACTTCGGATTCATCTATCATGTCTACATTTGTTTCTTGCAGAACCATCGCCTCGTATACATGACCTATTCTACATTTTGCCATGACAGGAATTGTTACAGAATCAATAATCTCTTGGATAATTCTAATACTTGCAGTTCTTGCAACACCACCAGCTTTTCTAACGTCAGATGGAAGTTTATCTAAAACCATCACTGCAACTGCACCAGCATCTTCTGCAATCTTGGCTTGTTCAACGGTAGTAACATCCATCACAACTCCATTTTTGAGCATGTGAGCAAAACCACGTTTTAGAGTAGAAGTTCCGCGTGTGGTACCAAACGATCCTATCTTTTCTTTGACTACCCCTTTGGTATTACCCAAATCACCAGCGAGTGGAATCATGATATTTGATCGCTCCTTAGGCTATTTATTTTGTTATTTCAGCAATCACGGAATCCAGATTGCCTTGTACCTCAGTTATCAATGGAGGAATGAATTCCCGAGTAGAATTCTGGTCAGGCCACTGGATATTGATAGATTTGCCATCTAGTGTGACCTGTAACCCAAATTTTTCATACTCGTTTAGATCACTTTTTACGGGATATGATGTTGTTGGGATGTCCATAAATCCGGTCTCTTTTATCAGTGCAGTTAGTCTTTTGACCTCATCTTTTGACAGCTGGTATTGTTTATCAGGTTCGGAATAACCATTCTTTATGAGACTATAGGTAGTTTGACCATCATTTGAGATTGTTAGAACTTCTGCCGTGTCAGCACCAATGCTTTGCGTAAGACCAAATGATATTTTTTTGAGGTGTTCTTTACTGTAATCTATTGATATAACATCATCAGAATTGACTGCAACATTTGGAATTTCGGGCCGAAGAAGGGTAGGAACCACAATGAAAAGTGCAGCAAGAACAGGTATTGCTCCCAATAGTATGATTATAGGACGAACCAAGTTTTACTCTCCAAGTGACTCCTGGTCCACATTATGCATGTAACTGATCAAAAGATGAAAATCATAATGTGTTGTTTTCTTGCAGTCCAACGCTCAAAATGAGTTACAACGGTACCAATAAATCTTCAGAAGTCAAGTAAATTAAAATTCAAGTGCATTTATGTCCATTACGTGGGGTCGTAGCCTAGCCTGGTATGGCGACAGTTTAGATCACATGATCACCGCTAAGGGCTCCAGTGGTTTCACAAGCTTCACTGACGCAAGGATGATGTACAGTTTGGAGCTGTAGTGACCCGTGTGTCGCCGGTTCAATTCCGGTCGGCCCCACCATCCGATCTCTATTGACCTAACAGTTATAAGGAAAAAGGGACCTAGTAATCATACTAGGGAAAGTGGGATTTGAGTTTTACAATATCAAAAATACATGGAGGTAGACGGGATTGAGTAGAGGCAATTTCCCAACATTTGGAGCCTCCAAGACTGGAACTTTTGTTTCCACTTTGAAAAATTATAATCTGCCACCTTTCATTTTAGAAAAAATTGCTGCAGACTGCAAATCAGATCTGGTCAGAAAAGGCAGAATTGAAGAACGTCTGCAAAGCATGAATGATTCTGCTCTTGAACTTTTGCACAAGGTTTTTGTTGATTGTCATGAAGATTCTGCTGGCACATATGCCAACTATCGATTTTTTGCATACATCTCAAGCATGTTCCACAAGTGTGAAATTTTGTTAAACGAAAAAATTCCAGGCCATTCTGGCAAGGTCTACAAGGTACCCATTGCAGTGAAAAACAATGGTATGTACATTGCAGTTGGTTTCAACAAATCTTCAGGCGGCCCAACAACAAAAAGAGAGGCCATAAAGTTCTACGAAATGGTTGATGACATAAAGAAAGGAGAGCATGGGAATCAGCTCTCAGAAGGAGTTTTCGGATCTTCAGTAGGGTTTGACGGGGAAGCACTGGTTACATTAGAAAAGCTAAGTACAACTAGAAAGAAAGATCCACAAAACAAGATAGATTTCAAGACAGCTAGTTTTCAAGACAGAATATATTCTGTCACAAAGTGCTAGTGCTTCTTTTTAGCGGGACAGAATTTTAAGTGTACTTGTTTTTCCACAGTCAAGGTAGTTTCATTTTCATGGAATAATTTTGCACTACAATCAGGGCAGATGAATTCTGGCATAAAAAAAACTCCAAGGCACTTACTTATAGTCTTTTAGGGTTTAGGCAAAAACTATGTTGTATTATAACCGCAAACTGGAAGTATCTATAGTTGCAAATAGAGCGTCTTTTTCTGTTTGTTTATAGTCCGCATCATAGTGCTCAAAGGGTAACGATGCAAAGAGATGTTTGTCCCAGATATCATGTACTAATTCCTTGTAGTTCTTGTATCCTTTTTTCCTTAGAAATTCATGAGCAAGTTCATGGGAGACCTTGGGACAATTAGTCTCCATTAGAAATGTCAGATCATCTTTTTGTGGACTCTTGCTCCACAGAACCATACCAAAATTCTCTGCAAAATATCCCTCACATGTACAATCAGTCCAAAGTGGCCTAAAATAAGTCAGGTAAAAATGAAAAATATCCCTTCCCCTATCGGCATGGTCATCAAGCAATGTAGGAGTGTCAATAATCCTTAATCGTCCACCAGACCTTACAATCATTTCATCTACTTGAATGTCAACATTTTGTGAGAAAGTCTTTTCAATCCAAACCTTGTAAAAGTGTGCCATCTTTGTTACGTATTCAAATTCCCATTTTTTATTGTCTATATCCGCCTCTTTTACCAAGAAAATGAAATGAAGGATCATATAATGAAAAAATCACGACGCGATTAAAAGTTCTTTGCATAAAAAATTAGGGCACTCTATGGTGTAGGGTTCAAAAATATGGGTAAGATTTCTCCACAGAGACTTAGCTTTGACCTTCTATTCCCATCAGGGTCAGAGTTGAACGAATCTTCTCTATTTTACGAATTTTCCAAGTGATGATTTCCCTTAATGCTTCCACTGTTGGAGACTCAATCTTGGCCAGTATATCGTATGCCCCGAAGGTACCGTGAACTTCCTTGACTCCGTTAATTGCTTTCAGCTGTGAGATGATAGATTCTTCAGAGCCAAGTTCACAATTTATTAGCACATATGCAGTTGCCATAGTATACCTATACAACGCAAATATATCAATAGATCTGTTTTCTCATGTAAATCAAGAATTATATCATTGTTGAAAATAGAACCTCTTTTCTGCATAAAATCTCAAGAATCCTTTTGATTGTAGACATTTTTAGAAGATTTAGGAAAAAAGAATGTTCCCCGGTTCTGACTCACATAGAGTCATTGGTACTATTAGCCTAATCCTCATCTTGTTCTATTACCGGGGTGCCCTGTAGCACGGCTGGGTGGACCAAAAATCATATTTCATCATCCCAGTCCGTCTGCGTGCATTTGGGGCGATATGATTATTTTCTAGTCAAATATTAATCCAGTGAGATTAGTCAAATGTTTCATAGCAGGCACAAAATGAAATCCTTATGGAACATTTTCAGGTTTTGACGATTTCTCAGTATAACCTTTGAATTAAGAAGTTCAAATTTGCTCGATCCCATGTCGTACGTGGGGATATAG
>JARCRW010000087.1 GCA_029850515.1 Nitrosotalea sp.
TTTCTAAGCAAGTCCGATTCTTACGTCGACAACTTTGCAGCCCTTGCCTTTTTCAAATACAAGAACAGGATTCATGTCAAGTTCTTTTATTTCTTCAAAGTCAGTCACTAGCTGTGAAATTCGTTGTATACAGTCTGCAAGTTTTTTGACATCAGATGGTTTTTCTCCCCTTACGCCCTGCAATAACTTGTTTGTTTTAATCGAGGATATCATTTCATCGGCTTCCGAGTCTGTTACAGGGGCAATCCGGAATGTTACATCCTTTAGTACCTCGACGTAGATTCCACCCATGCCAAACATAACTACAGGTCCAAATCCTGACTCTTGCTTTGAGCCCACGATTGTTTCTTTTCCACCTTTTACCATCTCTTGAACCAGTACACCTTTGATGACTGCTTTCTTGTTGTATTTTTTTGCGTTTTTGATTATTTCTTTAAAGGCCTTTCTGACTTCTTGAGGGGTCTTTAATCCAACTTTTACTCCTCCCGCATCAGACTTGTGAATAATCTGCGGTGAGGCAATTTTCATCACAATAGGATATCCAATTTTTTTTGCGGCAGCTGTTGCATTTTTTTCCTTTATGGCAAGAATACTTTTTGGTACAGGAAAACCATATGCACGCAAAACTTCTTGCCCTTCTTCCTCTAACAAGTTCTTCCTTCCCTCAGATTTTACCTTGGCAAAGATTTGCTCTACTTTTTTCTTGTTTACTTTGAATTGCTGTATCTTTCCTTCTGGTGTTGCAGACCACTGGGCAAATCGTAGCATTGCCTTTAGAGCACGGATTGCTTTTTCTGCATAGCCGTAATATGGAACACCACCCTCTGCCAGAATTTCCTTGTTCTTTATTCCCTCATCGAGGCCCATCAGGCTTGCAAGAATTGTCTTGTTGTATTTTTTTGATGCATTGACAATTACTTCTGCAAGTTTATTGTAATCAAGTGTGGCAGATGGCGTACACATTGTTATGACCGAACCGGTATTTGGATGAGCAAGTACCAGATTTAACACGTGATCAAATCTGTTAAAATCGGCATCTCCCACAATGTCCACTGGATTTCGAGAGGTTCCCCACGGAGGAATAACTGCATTTATCTGCGGTCTAATGTCTTCAATATTTGCCATCTTTACTCCCATTTTAGAACAGGCATCAGTAGAAATTATTGCAGGCCCTCCTGCATTTGATACAATGACCAAGTCACCCTTGGAAGGCAGCGGTTGCTTTGAAAATGCAGTTGCATAATCAAACAATTCTTCCATGGTATCAACCCTTATTGCACCTGATTGAGTTAGCAGTGCGTCATAGATTTCATCAGAACCCATGAGTGCACCAGTGTGAGACATGGCTGCTTTTGCACCCTCTGGGCTTCGGCCAGATTTTAAAACCAGTACGGGTTTTCTTGATTTGTTTAATCGGGTAATTTGTTTGCATATCTTCAAAAATTCTCTTCCGTTAGTCATATCTTCAAGATACATTACAATGACCTTTGTCTGCTCGTGCTCTGCAAGCATTTTTAGAATGTCAACTTCGTTGAGGTCAACTTTATTTCCCATACTGATTACAGAGGAAAACCCTATTCCTTGAGCACTGGCATCTTCAACCAGTGCTGCACAGATGGCCCCACTTTGCGATACAAGAGCAATGCCTCCAGACTTGGGAGTCACTTTGAGAAAAGTGGAATTCATCATTGTTTGCGGTGCAAGGTTCATCACACCAAGGCAGTTTGGCCCAATGATTCTGATATTATACTGCTTGGCAATTTCTGCAAGTTTTCGCTCAAGCTTTGCACCCTCTTCGTCCACTTCCTTGAATCCAGCAGTGATTACTATTGCTCCCTTGATTCCCTTTTTGCCACACTCTTCAAGCACTGCAGGAACAATATCATTTTTTGTAACCACAACTGCAAGATCTATTTCTTCTGGAACATCTAGAACACTCTTGTACGCTTTTTTATCAAATATGGTCTCCCTTGTTGGATTTATTGGAAGAATCTTTCCGGTATACCCCTTTAGTATGTTGGATGTAATGGCACGACCTACACTTCCTTCTTTATCAGAAGCACCGATTATGGCAATGGATTTTGGAGACAGAAAAATAGATTCGCTCATTTTAATGAGATGGACTCAAATGTATTTGTATAATAAGTTTATCCAAGGATTATTTGGATCCCAAACTGTAGATTAGCTGCCAAGCATCTTTCCAGCTAAATTCTGGTTTCGCGGGATCCAGATTATCTTTAGATTTGGAAACTTGGCTGCAAGATCCCAAGTTTCCCTTGCAAGGCTGCGCAACTTGTCATTGTTTATAGCATATTCATGGTTTAACTGCGATACAGTATTTTTTGAATCACTGTAGATGATAATCTCATCTCCTGTGCCTGCAAATTTTTGTAGAGCTGAAATTATGGCCATGTATTCGGCTTGGTTATTTGTTACGTCAGGCTCTTTTTTGTAAAATGACTCGCCTGTTTCTTTGACAAAGAACCCAAACCCGGAGTTAGGACCGCCCGAGCCGTCAACAAATATGCTAAGGACCATCTTTGTATAGCCTCATGAGTTTCACACTCAAATTTACAGTTATCATGTAGATTACAGTTGAGATGGATTGTGATACAATGGATGCAGCATAAGCTTGATAGGAATTTGTGAGCAGATAATACTGGAGAGACCACCTGCAGGCAGTATAGACAACCTCACCTATTCCAAGAGAGGATATCACTTTTATCAGATCTCGCCTGAGCTCTGCCTTGTCCACCTGGCCTGTTTCAAGGAGATATTTTTTCTTGTTGTCAATGTAATAAAGCGAGCCAAAAGTGGAAAAATACACAACATAATCAACGCCCAAACTTATGGTTGCATTTACATAGCTTTGCTGATTTGAAAATATTTGTGCAACCATTGCAGAAATTGCAATTGATGCAAGAAATCCCAAAAGAATATTCTTGTTGAGTTTTAGATATTCTTTGTACTGTTGCTTCACAGATTAATTTTATTCATCTGACAAATAAATCAAGTCTATTGTAGAGTTATTCTCAAAAATATCAGTATGCCAGCAAATTCTGCCACATGTACTGCCAACAAGTATGGCAACAGTGCAGCTCCATAAAGTTCCATCATTGTAAAGTATGCATAGACTCCAATCACATTATGCAAAAACAAGAGGCCTGCAAAAAATATCATCCCCAGAGGCAATTGTGCCTTGGTTTTGGAATACATTTTGGCAAAAACTCCGATAAGTACTCCAAGAGCAACCATGTTTGCTCCAGAGACAATTGTGCTTGCAGTCATTAGAACTTCCATTTGAAAACACTTGGCTCCACTTGACTTATTTACTTTGTTCCAATTTGCTTACAATTTCGTCAAAGACTTGCAAATTTACCTCAAGAAACGTAGACATGAAAAATGTTGCGCCGTACTTTTCTCCCACTCGAGTTATCAAGTTGTTTTTTTCAAGGACTCCTATGTGATGCTGTATTGCCTTGTAATCAAGATCCATCTCTTTTGCAAGTTGGTTTGCATTGAGAGGTTTATCACGTATATGCGAAATGAGGCGAATTCTATTCAAGCCGCCTTTTGAGCCCATAAATACAAACCACAATAGGCGTTTTGCATGTGGGTCTCCTGCCATGTATTTTCGTGGAGTATCAGTCAATTAATAGATCTTGGTTCTCTGACATACTCCAGACCCTAAAGGGTTAGGGGTTCTACAGTCGCCAGCATTTCAGGCGTTGCTGTTTGATAGCCGCTCTGCGACAGTGGGGTATCAGTGCTCCCCTTGCACAAATCTCTTTCTTTGTGCAACCGACTCATGCTGTTGATGGCATAATCAACGGCACAATGCGATACTGGTTTTCCAATATTAAATGCCGCATTGACATCCGCATGGTCTGCGTGTCCACATTTGACACATTGAAATCTCTTTTTGTCTCGGTCACCCAAAGACCCGCATTTGGAACATGTCTGTGATGTATATGCAGGTGCGATATGGGCGACCTCTATTCCACACATTCTGGCTTTGTACTCTGTGAATTTTTGCAGTTGAAAATACGACCAGGAGTTTATGGAATATCTAAATGAATGGTGTTGTTTTTTGTTATATCTAATACCTTTTAATTTCTCAAACCTAATTCCACTCTTTTCTGATATAGCAATCTGGACAAGTTTTTTTGATATACAATGGTTGAGGTTTTGTATAATATTTCTCTCCCTTGACTTCATCTGTCTGAGCAGTTGATACCTTCCCTGCTTTTGCAGTTTTCTTCTGATGGATTTGTATTTTTTGTGTATATGCAGGGCGTGCCTTCCCAGCTTGTGGATTTTTCCGGTATGAGGTACTGCCACAACTGCACAGTGGCCCGTGGTGTTGCAGTCAACTCCGATGAACCTAGTGGTACCACATATCACAGGCTCTGGCATTTCAACGCTGAGGTGTGCTAAATCTTTCCCAATCTCGACCTGTCTTATTTTCAAAAAAGCAGGCAAGTATTTGCAGTCAAGTTCCAGTCCAAGGCATGGTATCTTTGCCATTTTGGATTGTACATCAAACATGATAGACTGTCCTGGAATAGTTAGTTTGACTGTTGATGATTTTTTTATTCCCCTTCTGCGATATTTTTTCAAGATCTGGTTTGCTATTGCAGATTTTAGCCCAATATGTTTAACGTCTTTTGACGTGTTTGATTTTGTACGAATTGCAAAATCAGCTATCTTTTTTGCCTTGACAAGTTCTGCTGAAAAATCATTGCCATGTTTTAGATTGTATGTGAGTATCATTTTTGCCCCTCAATGTATCTTTTTACAACATCAAGTGTTACGGCGCCAACTGATGATACAAACTTGGACGGTGCCCACAGTGGTTTTCTAAATACGCCAAATTCTTTTCCCAGCATAAACGATGCATGACCTTTGATCATATCTGTTATATGCATAATGTCTTCCTTTGGGCTGACGTCAAGCAAGGGGTGTACATGATCTGGCATGACTTGCATCTCGATTATTTTGTATCCGTATTGAGATTGCTTTGAGGTGATCAATTCCCTGAGATATTCTGCCGTTTTGCCGACAGTATTTTTTTACGGTATTTCGGGCAAAATATGACATGGTACTTGCATGAATATACAAGACGGTGGTGTGTTGAATATTTCAAACCACGCCAGTTGTCACATAATCTGATTTATCTTTTTTGTTGTATTGATGTTTGATCCTGGACTGGCTCGCTTTCATCCCTACCCTAAAGGGTTAGGGCTTTCTCGCTCGCCATCGTAAAATTTGCAGTTTGCCCTAAAACCTAACTTGTTTTCTTGATTCTCCATTACTGTAAACTTGGCAGAACTTACCGAATAACTGATAAGATCGGTAGGGTTAGATTAAAACATGCTTGATTATGATTATCCTCTATACAGACCTCCGTCTGAAGCCAAGTCATTAATTTTTCAGGTCACCCTAGGTTGCTCGTTTAACAAGTGTTCATACTGCAATATGTATCGCTCAAAAGAATATTCTGAGAGACCATGGGAAGAGATCAAGATGGAAATTGATCTTGCCTCAAAGCACATGCCCAACAGTACCAGAATATTTCTTGCAGATGGTGACGCATTGAACTTGTCAACTGAGAAAATGATCCAGATTCTAGACTATCTGCGAGAAAAATTTCCAAACTTTGAGCGCATATCTTGCTATGCCATGCCACAAAACATTATGAAAAAATCTCCAGAGGATCTCAAAAAATTGTATGCTGCAGGGCTGACAATGTTTTACATAGGAATAGAAAGTGGATCAGATACGATTCTCAAAAAAGTCACCAAGGGTGCAACAGGTCAGACAATCATAAAGTCATGCCAAAAAGCAAAAGATGCAGGATATACCATATCATGCATGGTAATTTTGGGCTTGGGCGGAAAGACTTACTCGAGGGATCATATAGAGGAGACTGCCAAAGTGCTAAGCGCCTCTGCGCCGCACTATGTTGGAGCCCTGACTCTGCATCTAGAAGATGGCATCCGTGATGAATTCCTGACAAAATTCAAAGAGCCATTTTTTCCAATTGATGACTCGGAAGCGTTAGGGGAACTGGAACTTTTGATATCAAAAATGGATCCCAGTACACAGGTTGTCTTTCGTGCAAATCATGGATCAAATGCTTATCCAATAGGAGGAACTTTTCCACAAGACAAACAGTCCATGCTGCAAAAAATTTCTTATCTAAGAGATCACCCGGAATTATGCCGGCCCGTTGGTCTTAGAGGATTTTAATGGGTCCATAGTTTTCGTTATCCTCAGAGGATTTGTAGAGTAAAAAAATGACGTCAGATGCAAGACCAGACGATCTTGGAAAAATGCAGGAGGTGTTGCAAATGTGGGCAAGTACCATATTGTCAAAAAAATAGTTCTGGCAGAAAATACAAAAATTGCTATTGTCCAAAAAACGGGAAACTCGGTCATTTTTGAAGGGGTATCCATACGGTATGTAAGTATGGATCCACATGGAGGTTGTTGTCCTCAATGATTTTTTGAAGACTTTACAATCTACATCTATTCTACAAGCTCTCATATGGCACTGAAAACTCTGAGACACGAATTTTTTGATCTAATTGTTAGCAATGCAATCAAACCATACATAAATCTGGTAAACGCTCTATTGTCAGTCATCGGAGAGAGCGCCTACAAGAGCAAAGAGGAGGCTGTTGAATCCTTGTTGTTGCTGTGTCAATCTACAGCAAATGAGCCCCTTGCATCTTGAAATATTCTTAGTCCATCCAAGTTCCAGTTTTAATGAATTTGTTACGCCAAAAGGCGTTACGTCAGATGACGTAATATGTGACTGTTTTCGTTGCAACACAGTTATGCATTATTAATTTCCCCAAACCGCATAAAGTTTAGAGGATGTAACATTTACATGATTTCTGATACTTTGAGCCATTCCGCAAATAGATTATCAGTAAATTCGTAGATTCCACGTTCCCGTCTTTTCAAAACTGCCTTGCTACAAAGTGAAACTAATGCTGAACTTATGGTGGCATTACTCATGAATTCATCCTTTTCAATATCTGTAGGCTTCTTTTCAGGAGACTTTGCAAGTGCCTTTAACACCTTAATTTCTGATGGGGTCTGGTTTTCTGTAAATTCTTTAAATGATTGCTCTCCTTCTTTCTTTAATATCGTTTTAACAATATCATAAAGTTTTTTGCTATCAAGTTTTACCATATCATGTAACTGAATTTCTTTTCCTAAAAGCTGTAGATTGTATGGAATTCCACTAGAAATCTTGTAAAGTTCTTCTTTTGTTTGACTGTCAATAAACTTTAGATCTGGAAGATAATGTGTGATGAACTTATCAAATTCATCCTTAGTAAAAGGTTCTACTTCTCGAAGAAGTAGCTGTTTGTAGAAAGGCGCACTTGTTTTTGCCACCAAGTTATCTAGCGTATCACGATAAGATCCGGAAACCACTAGTTTTGTATACTTGAAGTCTTCAAATAATGTGCGTATCAATTTTACTATATCGAATCCCATCTTTCTGTTTTTTTCTCCGTAAGTAAGCTCAACTATGGACGGAAATTCATCGATGATCAGAACACATTTGGTTTTTGTCATCTCTGCCAAATGTTCTATTAAAGAGATAGATTTTGTAACAGCTTCCTCGACATCCTCTGATTCTTTTTTGATATATGATAAGGATAGCTTGAGATCTTCTGCAACTTTGGCAGATAAATTAAGGCCAGAAAGAAAATTGCCTAATGCTTTTGCGCCAGTTACTAGAAGCTCTTCAAATTTGAATTTCTTTGGTAGTTTATGTTCAAATGTACTTAATGCAACTCTATCCAATACTCTTGTAAATTCATCAATAGTAGTTGGCAAGATTCTCCATATTGAGATATAGATAACAGGTATACGCTGTTTTGTCAATCTACTTTCAACCTCTTTTAGTATGCTTGTTTTTCCTATACGCCTTATTCCTGATAACGAGAAACCGATTTTATTCTTGGAGGAGAGTTCTCTTGTTAATTCGCCAACTAGTTCTTCTCTGCCTATGAAGTCATCTCCGGTTACTGAATATAGCGTAAACGACACACTATACTGTAACCTTTACATGATTTAAACTTTACAGGGTTTGGGGAAATTAATAATGCGTAACTATGTTGCAACGAAAACAGTCACATATCATGTATGCAAAATTGCATATGTATGCAAAAATGCATACTTGTCATTTCACTAGACGAGCTTGCTGATCAAGATCCTGCCACTTGAAAGCTCTTTTACCACATCCCAGCCTTTTTTGACATACAATACAAGATCGTCTTCATCTACCAGCAGACTATCGTATCTTTCGCTCTCTTTTTCTTTCATTGATTCCTGGATTGCAATCTTGATTGCTTCAATCTTGTTTTCAACTGGAACCGGGCCATCATTTCTTTGCTTTTCTATTTTTATTTTTAATGGATCTATTCCATAGAGCGTGGCCTGCTCCTTCCACATCTCAAGTAACATCTGTTTTTTGTCCTGTACTGCATCTACATTAAGATCAGTGCAGAGAAACTGCTCGCTCTGGGCAAATGCCCTCCTCATGTCTTCTACTAGTTCAGTTGTTAGCCTGCCCTTGTTGGTTGTATAC
>JARCRW010000088.1 GCA_029850515.1 Nitrosotalea sp.
CTGCAGATGGTTCATGCACATTAGATGTCTCTGGTGCTGATTGTGGTTTTGGAGCTTCTGCGGGTTTCATTCCTGCTGGAAGTGTACCGTGAGTTGGACCTGATGCTGCTGGTCTTGGTTGTGGTTTTGGAGCTTCTGCGGGTTTCATTCCTGCTGGAAGTGTACCGTGAGTTGGACCTGATGCTGCTGGTCTTGGTTGTGGTTTTGGTGAAGTCTGTGCAGGTTTTTGTTCTGCAGGCTTGACCTGTGATGATAAATTAGCAAGCTTTGCTTCAAGCTGTGCTATCTTTGCCTCTAGTTCGGCAGTGTTAGATCCTTCTGTAACTTTTTTAATAGAACGTGTTTTTTTTGGCGTAGATTCTTTAGACATGTGTAGTTGTGAGATATGGCAGTTTATTTACATTTTGATCAAGCTCAGAATAGGCCAATTTCATAGAAGTTTTATAAGAAGCAGGCACATCTTTTAGGCATTGGACGATTTTGAAAAGGAATATCCTGGCTTTGACTGGAAAAATACGCCTGCATACAAGCATCCAGGCGGAAGAAACTGCCCATGCCCAAAGCACGAGTACATTCGAGAGCAGATAGGGGTTGCAAAGACTGTAAGCCAGACTGCAAAGGAACCAAGCAATATCACGCTAAAGTTTTGCCCAGATCACTATAACGTATACCTCAAGGAGGTAATTCCAGCCATGCCTATAAAGTACAGAATTTTAACAAAGATTGCACTCAAGATAGGTGCAATCAAGATTGAACAACTCAAGTACATGCAGTCAGACCAGTGTTTTTATTGCAGATTTGGTTCGGGCGGACATGACAAGAAGAATGAACTTCCACCAATTTTCTAAACAGGGCTAATCAAGACTTTGGGTTTGTTCGGAGTGTCATGATGACATCTCTTTCCACAGAGCGGACAGGTAATCCTGTCAAGAAATATGCATTGGCAAATATGTGATTTCATATAGCTATCAGCAGTCTTGGAATATTCCCCCGTTCCATTACAAAAAGAACATTGTGTGTCAAGAAGAGCAATTTTTCCCTGACCCCCACAAACTGTACATTTTTCGTCGCCCAACTTGATGGCATTTTGCTCCACAGCATAATTAAAGTTCTCTTGTCTGATATTTTTGAAAAAATCCAGTCCAGAATCCAGTTAAGCTTATACTGGATACAAATCCAGTAAATATGTGCCTGTTGAAGACATTACAGAGTTTATTGAAAAACTGGAAAAGTCTGGAGAGCTCAAAAGGGTAAAAACTCAGGTGGATTCCAATCTTGAAGTTTCAGAAATTCTTAGCAGAGTGATGTATTCCAATGGACCAGCAATACTTTTTGAAAACATAAAAAATTATGACATGCCAATACTTGCAAATGCATTTGGTTCCATCAAGCGACTTGAAATCGGATTAGAAATGCAGGACTTTACTGAAATCGGCCAAAGAATTGTCGACATGACAAGAATGGAAATGCCAACAGGAATTTTCGACAAGTTGCGAAAACTTCCAGAGCTTTCAAAGATGACAGACATTGCACCCAAACTGCAAAAAAGTGGCCCTGTTACCGAAGTAATAGAGGATGCACCCTCATTTGACAAGATCCCAATCCTGAAAACATGGCCAAAAGATGCCGGCAGGTTTATCACATTTGGTCTGATTGCTACAAAACATCCCGAGACTGGAGTGAGAAATCTTGGCGTGTACAGGATGCAGATAATAGATAGCACACACGCATTCATGCACTGGCAAAAACACAAGCGCGGTGCACATCATTATGACATCAAAAAAGATTCTGGAAACAAGATAGAATCTGCGATAATAATTGGTTCTGATCCTGCAACAGTATTTTCTGCAGTAGCTCCGGTACCAGAGGGACTTGACAAGTATCTTTTTTCAGGAATTACAAGAAAGACAGGAATCAAGACTGTAAAATGCAGAACAGTAGACCTTGAGGTTCCAGCCAGTGCAGAGATTGTGCTAGAGGGATATGTGGATCCATCAGACATACGAATGGAGGGACCATTTGGAGACCATACTGGATACTATACACCGCAAGAACCGTACCCTGTGTTTACGTTAACTGGAGTCATGCGAAGACAGAAACCGATTTATCTTACAACAATAGTTGGCAAACCAATCTTAGAAGATGCATATATTGGCAAAGTAATAGAGCGCTCATTTTTGCCCCTTATCAAAATGTTCCATCCAGAGGTTGTCGATTTTGCAATGCCGGCTTCAGGATGGTTCCAGGGCATGGCAATAATTTCAATCAAGAAGAGATATCCAGGACAGGCCAAAAAAGTAATGATGGGATTGTGGGGGATGGGCCAGCTTGCACTGACCAAGTTCTTTGTAGTAGTAGATGACGATGTCAATGTCCATGATTTCAATGACATAATCTGGGCGATTACCACAAGGTCAGATGCTGCAAGAGATACGGTAATAATCAACAACACTCCAACAGACACGCTTGACCCCGCATCTCCTTTTGTCAACTTGGGCTCTAAACTAGGAATTGATGCCACACAAAAAACAAAGGAAGAAGGATTCCAAAGAGAGATTCAAGAACTTGTAAAATCAGACCAGCCTACAAAGAATCTAGTTGATTCCAAATGGTCTAGTTACGGCATCTAGCAGGTTCTTACTATGTTATAGAAATTGTCTCGCTCTTCTACTTCATAACCAATTTGCTTTACCGCCTGGATTATTTTTGCGCCGGTAAGCTCAGTCGAGCGAGCTCCTGTACATGAGACCACCTCTTCTCCTAAAAGTGTGCCACCAAAGTCGTCTGCCCCATACTGCAAGGCCATTTGTGCCATGGCAACTCCATTTGTAAGCCAGGATGATTGTATATGAGATATGAGATCATTGTACATTATTCTAGATATTGCAATCATCTTCAAGAGTTGTGTTCCTCCTGCTGGATATTTTACAGTCTCTTGTTTTTGCATCAGAGTATTGTTCGGCTCAAAGCTCCACGGAATAAAGGCCATGAATCCATTTGTCTTTTCCTGAAGCCTTGCAATTTTCATAAAGTGTTCTGCAACATCATCTCTTGTTTCCACATGACCGTACATCATAGTAGCAGACGCAGGAATTCCAATACCATGTGCTTCTTCCATTATTCTAAGCCATGTGTCACTTGAGATCTTTTTTGGACTGATGATTTTTTTTACCTCATCAACTAAAATTTCTGCTCCGGCACCAGGGATTGATTGCATGCCTGCTTCCTTGAGTCTTGACAAGACTTCTTTTGTGCTGGTGTGTTCAACTTTTGATATCATGTCAACTTCAGAAGCTGACAGACCATGGACTCCAATCTTTGGAAATTTTTTTCTTATCAATTTGAAGGCGTCTTCAAAGTATTCAATCTTAAGAGATGGGTTGTGCCCTCCTTGGAACATTACTTGGGTTATTCCAAACATCTCCCAAGCTGCTTTAACTCTAGATTCTATCTTATCAAGTGTTACAGTGTAAGATTCATCATGACCAGGAGATCTGTAAAAGGCGCAAAACTTACAATCTGTAATACACACATTAGTATAATTTAGAATCATGTTGTTTACAAAAGAAGATCGTCGTCCAAACTTTTTTCTTGTCAAATATCCAGCAACAAGTCCCATCAGGTGAATATCATCAGAGTCTAGCAGTCTCTTGCATTCTTCCATTCCAGGCCTTGTACCCACAAGGGAATTCTCCAAAATGTCACCAATTTCAGAATGATGAAGTTGTTCGGTCAGTTGACTCAATTGACTGTGTTTTCTCTTTAGCGTATTTAATCGTTTGAGAGCAAAATGGTCGCATTTCCATCTCAAGTCAGAAAAAGTTTTGAGTGCATTAAAAATTAATTTCTAAAAAATTGTGGTTATCTTTTTTGGTAATTTTTCCCAGTTGCCTAATTTGTAAATTCTTGTCCATACCCCCGCTATTTTTAAGTAGGGCACATCAGCGATTAACACCAATGGTAACAGGCCACCAGATTCGAATGAATCGTATTTTACGCAATGGTAAGATGCTCTGCATCCCCATGGATCATGGAATATCAAGTGGTCCGCTGAAAGGAATCGAGGATCCTTATGCGTTGATTTACAATTGCCAACATTTCGGTCTTACATCAGTCATAATCAACAAAGGAATTCTCAAGAATTTACCAAGACCGACTAAAATTGGATTAATTGTACATTTCTCAGGCAGTACTTCTCTATCTGTATCTCCGAATAGAAAGATGTTGACAGGCTCAGTTGAAGAAGCGTTACGACTTGGTGCAGACGGGGTTTCACTTCACATTAACATTGGAGGAAAAGAAGAACCGGAAATGATAGAACAACTTGGCAGAATTGCAGATGACTGTCACAAATGGAGTATGCCTCTTTTGGCAATGATGTACCCAAGAGGTGAAAATATCAAAAATCCACACGACCCAGATATAGTTGGTCATGTTGCAAGAATTGGAGCAGAATGTGGTGCAGATATTGTAAAAACACTTTACACTGGAGATGTTGATTCATTCAAGAAAATAGTCAAGAGTACGCCAGTACCTGTAGTCATAGCTGGAGGTCCAAAGGCAAAAACTGACAATGACATATTGCAGATGACCGAAGAGGCAATGGAAGCCGGGGCCAAGGGAGTAACATATGGAAGAAACATCTTTGAGCACAAGGATCCAGGCAAGATGACTCACGCTCTTTCCGCAATAATATTTAGAAAAGAAACAGCAAAGGAAGCAGCGAAATACATTGAGCAAAAATAGAGAATTAATCATCGCCCCAAAGGTTTCAAGGGGCCAGCTTGGCAAATTCTTGTCTGCGATAGAAAAAGAAGGAATCAAGATGGTAAGCTTGGACCCTACTTATCTCAAAGGAATCAAATCAAAAGTTTCTACAATACATACATCAACAAATTCAGACTATGTCATAGTTGACAAGATTACAAAAATAAAGGGTAAAAAAATAGGAATGAAGTTCAAGGTTCTTTCAAATGCAGACATTGAAAAAATACTCCAGTTTGCAAAGGCAGGACTAGATTTTGTCATAATAGAGGTAAACGATTGGAAGATAATTCCACTTGAGAACATAATAGCAAAGTTGCACAAGATTCACACATCTGTATATGCAGTAGCAAATACCCCTGACGAGGCCCGCAAGATGTTTTCAATATTGGAGATAGGTGTTGACGGCGTGATATTTTCAACTGATTCCATAAACGAAATAAAAGAAACATTGGTGTATCTTGGAACAAAGAACTTTGATCTAAGACCTGCCAAGATTTTGGAAATAAAAGAAGTTGGAAACGGAGAGCGTGTTTGTGTAGATACTGCATCAATCCTAGGACGGGGAGAGGGAATGCTGATTGGAAGCAGATCCAATTTTCTTTTCCTTGTGCACAATGAATCAGTTGGCTCATCATTTACTTCTCCAAGGCCTTTTAGAGTAAATGCCGGTGCAGTGCATTGTTATACTTTATCCCCAGATGGAACAACAAACTATTTGTCTGAGCTAGAGACCGGTTCAGAAGTTCTTGTGATTAATTCGCATGGCAAGGCAAGAAGAGCTACTGTGGGCCGTTCCAAAATAGAAAGCAGGCCAATGTTAATGATAAAGGCGCAGATTGGAGATGAGATAGGCGGCATCATTGCACAAAATGCAGAGACCATCCGGTTTGTGCGTCCAAATAGCCATCTTGTCTCAGTCACACACCTAAAGAAAGGAGACATTGTGCTAGCATATTCCAAGCCAGCAACTGGAAGACATTTTGGCATGGAAGTAGATGATGAGTACATCGTAGAAAAATAAAGGCCGAGTCCTAAAAAATTATTATACAGTAACACAACAAGATAATCCAATGAGCCTTCTCTGCAACATATGTGCCACAGAAATAAATGAAAACGAGGTAGAATCTCACATCAACACTCAAGAGCATCTGGAAAACAAGTCAAAAATTTCTACAAGTAGTAAAGGTTTGGACAAGAGTGTGGCAACCATATGGCTCAAATCGCTTGACTAGCACATCATTTCATCGCAGATTAAATTGGCATCAAGATATCTAATAAAACTTTTTTAAAAATAAAAAATATATGTTTATTCGAATTTCTTTTTTAGCTGGATTATTTCAGCCATCTCGTCTTTGAGATGTTTTTTCAAAAGAGATTCATGTTCTCTCTTATGCCTCCAGTACAAGTTCATCATGGATTGTCTGGATCCGGCATGTTTCAATGCAGTAACATATTTTCTGTGGCTTTTCTCAACAATTCGAAAATATGACTTGCTGTTAGAAGTAACCATATGAAGAATCTTGATTCTTAATAGATAACCTTTCCTATATAGTTAGACTAGAGCAGGGGCTATAGTGATATTGGTTTTTTCCAGTTAGGAACAAGCTGCATCTTACGAAGTGATGGAGGTTCCAAGGTTCTTTTCTGTGCGATTTTGACATATTTTGATGACTTGTCAACTCCATAGTACTTTCTGT
The DNA here is from genome assembly GCA_029850515.1 of Nitrosotalea sp. Taxonomy (GTDB): domain Archaea; phylum Thermoproteota; class Nitrososphaeria; order Nitrososphaerales; family Nitrosopumilaceae; genus Nitrosotalea. The sequence goes on from JARCRW010000088.1 coordinate 6,465, forward strand.
GAAGAAATCTTGCCATCTTTGTAGTTTGACCGCTTCCAACAAACGGATCAAGAACAATATCGCCAACATTGCTGTAAAGCTGAATCAAGCGATATGGTATTTCTTCCGGAAATGCTGCAGGGTGGAATTTTCTGTAGCTTGGAGGCATTGGGGCAATGTGCCAAACAGAGTTTGCGACCTCTTTTTTCATCAAATCATCAAGCACTAGTTTACTTTTTTTGTCCTTGACGTTGTGAAACGGCATCTTTCTGAAAATTATAATCTGTTCATGCATTATGTTTGGATAATAATATGTAGGATATGGATGCTGGACTGTAACCCTGAATCTTTTTTTTCCTCCTGTAACTTTATTCCATATTATCTCTTCAAAGAAACTCCAACCTATCTCTTTTTTTGTCAATTCCACAAGGAGCAATGCAGGTAAAGGAAGCTTGTTTTTGCCTTCAATTATTTCGTTTCCTATAACAATGCAACAGAATCCGCCAGGCTTGGTTACACGATACACTTCAGAGAAGATCGTACGCATCTCTTCAAGCCAGTCTCCAATAGATATCTCAACTGTTCCACGATACCATTTCGTAGTATCTTGGTGTTCTTGATAATTTATGGCATTGTGATAAGGTGGAGAGGTAACCGTTAATGCAATTTTATTGTTAGGCAAGTGCGAGAGATCCTTGGAATTAGATACAACAATCGAGTTTGGTTTCCACATTACTTTCCTCAATCATTTTGATATTTAACAGTTGTAAAAATAAAAAAATTATTCTAGCATAAAATTAAATCAAAGAAAATCACCTAAAACATGTACTTGACATGTTTTAGACAATCATGCGTTTTTCTTTACTTCTATTTCTATAGTTGACACGTTTCTTGATCTTCCATCTAGTGATTGAAGATGTTCTGATCCTATGCTGATTTGTCCTATAGAATACCCAGAGTTGTCAGTCCTTCGTGCAATTATTTGTGCAACATCTACGGCTCTACCTATGCTAAGCCCTCTTGCCTTTATTGAGACCTTTGGGTTATTAGCCAGCTGTATGAGCGCAGATGTTACGTATGCCATGATAGGCTTTTTCCCGATGAAGACAACGTCTTTTGTTTCGTGTGGTGTATCTGAACTCATAGATACCCTCTAGAAGTGGTCGTTTCATAAAAGTTTCTTCCATTATCAGGTTCCCACCAAATTCCACATGCATCCAATATGGTCAAGGTCCCAAGAGTGAATAATTTCAACATCATACCAGTGAGAAGAAGAGACCAATACAATTTGGCAGATGAAATATTGAAACCATGTTATTTCATTTAGACAAATGGATGCTAATGTAAATATACTAGTAGAATGTAAATGCAATTAATGTCCAACCAACAAATTAAGATCGGTTTGGTCGCATTAGCGTTAACAACCATAATGGTTTTTGCAGCAGCTTTACCTGCTGTAAGTGCACTGACACCAAGTACAGTGTATCCAAAATACTCCCAGAAAACAGACAGAATTCCAGGAGGACAAAACATTTGTGGGGAAACCTTATGCTCACCAGATAGTTGGGCCAAGATGACACAAATGCTTCTTGAGGCACAACACGATCCTAGCAAATGTAGTGAATTGAAAGGATGGATGTATTGTGGTCAACCAACCATGAACATGCCAAAGAACCCAACCAAGTAAGTGCCCAAAACTCATGGCAACCAAGGTCTGCGCAACAATTGCAGCATCCAGTCCTACAAAAGTATCTAGCGAGTTAAAGCAGGCTCTTGCCAAGTCAGACTATGCAGAGATCCGGCTAGATTTTTTAAAACCAAATCAAGTTCCTTTTTGTTTATCCCTAGTTAAAAAACACCTCAAGAGGTGCATATGCACATTGCGTCCAGTCTCAGAGGGTGGAAAATTTTCAGGTAGTGAAAAAGAAAGGATATCAATATTAAAACTGATTTCAGAGTTTGAGCCATATCTTCTAGATGTAGAATACAACACATTAAAGAAAAACAAGGAATTGTCAAGGTACATCAAGAGTACAAAAACTAGAATTTTGGTGTCATGGCATGATTTTACAAAAACTCCAAATGAACACGCTCTAAAATCAATGCTCAAAAAAATGTCCAAATTTTCAAACAATGTCAAGATTGTAACCACTGCAAAAACAATTGCTGATACAATACGCATTCTTTCTCTTTACAAGTCCCATACACGGAATCTCAATCTGATTTCTTTTGCAATGGGGGACTATGGTAGGATGTCAAGAATTCTGTGTACAAAACTTGGCAGTCCATACACCTATGTCTCTCTAGGCAAGCCAGTTGCACCAGGCCAATTTAGCCTAAAAGAAATGAAGAGTATCTTATCTTTGGAAGATAAAAGTAAAACTTGCAACTAGAGTATTTGAGTACATCAATCAGACTTTTGTTCAAAAAATCTTTTAACAAAATATGACTCTGCTTTTTTTATTCTAGACGAATCTGCTACATCATGAGCCATATTTACAAGATCATTTTTGGTCAAATCAGTGATAACTGCATCTTCTTTTTCAGACTCTAGAGAATATTCTATGTCATTTAAGACATCAATGTTGTCATCAAGTGCTTTTATACAGTCATCAAGCAAACTGGTAAAATCATCCTTGTCTTCCAATGTTTCCATCAATACAATTTACATTAATTAATTGATCTGTGAGGCGCAAAACGTCAATGATACCCTTATTATAAAAGAAACACGAAAAGATGTCAGTGAACCCAAAATCGTCTCAGAACAATATGCCGCGAAATATAGTCATTTTAGCTACAATAGTGACAATACTTCTTGCCATGTTCAGACTTGTGTTATTTTTAATACTAGTGTGGGTGGCAGCAATAGTGTTCATCATAGTATACCAATACAGCTCAACTAGAACATCCAAAGGCAATTTTGTTTGCCTAGATTGTGCCACTTTACATCAAGATCCCACATGTCCAAAATGTGGTTCAAGACTCAAGAAAATATATTCTCAAAGTGACAAGTACGGAATTTAAGATATTTCAAATACAAATATAGCATGTTTCTAATCGCTTAAATCACGATTCATTAGGTAGAAAACAATGACCAAAACATATGCGGTCATAGGAGACCCAATAGATCACTCATTTTCACCCGCACTTCATAATGCAGCTTTTTTATTTTTAGGTCTGGATTGTACATACATCGCATACAGAATTCCAAAAGGGGAACTAGAATACGGGATAGAAGCGCTAAAAAAAATCAACATAGAGGGATTCAATGTTACAATTCCCCACAAAGTTGACATGATGAAATTTCTTGATGAGGCAGATAATGAATGCAAGGTGGTCGGTGCCACAAATACAGTAGTCAATGAAAATGGCTTTTTCAAGGGTTACAACACAGATGTTGACGGGTTTCTAGATCCAATAAAAAAAAGAAACATTGATTCTAAAGGTTCTGATGTTTTGCTAATCGGTGCAGGGGGGGCTGCAAGAGCAATCATAGCTGGATTTGGTAAAGAAAAAGCTCATAGAATAACCATTGCAAACAGGACTCGTGAAAGGGCAGAAGAATTGGTCAAATTTGCGCAAGGCATGGGACTTGAATCAGACTATCTTGATCTCCAGTCAGCAGGGGAAGCAGTCAGCAGATACAGGTTCATAGTAAATGCCACGTCAGTTGGGCTGAAGGGAATCGGCTGTCCCATATCTACTAGAAATATTGGCAAAGAGTCCATAGTGTACGATATTGTATATTTACCAGTAGAAACTCCTTTGATTGATCAGTCAAAGAATCAAGGTGCGACCATCATATATGGGTGGGAAATGCTTCTTGCTCAGGCAATGAAGTCATTTGAGATTTGGACTGGTAAGCCTGCTCCATACCAAGCCATGAAATTAACTCTGCTTGGGAGATTTTAGAGATGAGTAAAGTAAAAGCAAGCATGCATGGTGCAGTTTCAATTGTAAATGCCATTGCTACAGGCAAAGGCGCAACACTTGGCATATCGCTAGGCATAGAAGCAATTGTAGAAACCCAGCCTGGAAAGGGAATAATATTTGAGAATAAGGAATCTAACCTTAGTTCGCGTCTAATACGAAATGTTGTTGAAACATCAGTTCCAAAAGCAGAACTTGAAAAAAATAAGATAACAATTTTTGTCAAATCAGAAATTCCTTCAGGGTATGGACTGAAGAGTTCAAGTGCAATCTCATCAGTCATATCACTTGCATGTGCAAAGATATTCAGACCCAAAGCAAGTGATCTTGACATTCTAAGAGACGGAGTACATGCATCTATCAAATCCAAGGTAAGCATAACAGGCGCCTTTGATGACGCATGTGCATGTTACTTTGGAGGGTTTATCGTAACAGACAACTCTAACATAAAGATCATAAAATCAGAAAAAGCTCCAGAAGATCTGGTTGCAGTAATTTTCATTCCCAAGTCTAGAAGAAGAGGCAATGTAAAAAAGCTGAATATTCTAAATGGTGTTTTTTCACAGGCATGGGATCTTGCCAACAAGTCAGATTATTGGAATGCCATGATACTCAATGGCCTTGCAACATCAGCAATCCTAGGATCTGAACCAAGCATTCTAACCGACTTGTTAGACAGCGGTGCACTCGGGGCATCAGTGTCTGGCAATGGACCCTCGATAGCAGCAGTGATAAAAAACGATAAAGTGTCAAGCATAAAGAGAGTATTTTCATCCCAAGAAGGAAGCATTATTGTCTCGCCAATAAATAACAAAAAGGCTGAAGTTTATGAAATGTAAGGTTGACAAGTCCATCTTATCAGGAACCATATCATGTCCTTCAAACAAGAGTTATTCTCATCGAGCTATTTTTCTTGCGGCACTTGCCAATGGAAAAAGTACACTAAGAAACGTCCTACTCTCAAGGGACACCCTTGCAACAGTCAACGCATGCAAAGCATTTGGAGCAAAAATAGAAATCAATGGTTCTACCGTAATAGTTGAGAGTACCGGTGAAATAATTCCACAGACTAGTCAAATCGACGCATCAAATTCAGGTACCACCATCAGAATTTCAACAGCAATTGCATCTCTTTCGGATAAAACCATTACGCTTACCGGCGATGCCAGTTTACAAAAAAGGCCCATGCAGCCATTGTTAGATGCTCTCACACAACTTGGAGTAGAGTGCGTATCAACAGATGGTAAACCTCCTGTCACCATAAAGGGTAGATCAGAGGGAGGAAACACCCACGTATCAGGCTCAATCTCAAGCCAATTTATTTCTGCGCTCTTGATCTCAGGTACAAAAATGAAAAACGGCATCACGTTGGAAATAGATGGAGAACTTGTGTCAAAGCCATATCTTGATTCCACCATTGCCACAATGAAAAAATTTGGTGTTACAGTCAATACGATATCTCCATACAAAAAATATAACATACCAAACCAGAAATATACGCCATCAGACTTTGTGGTTCCATCAGATTTCTCAAGCATGGCACTCTTGCTTTCTGCAGCAGTACTATTAGGAGAAGATATGTCAATCAATGCATCTTTGGGAGATCTACCACAGGGAGATCGTGAAATATTATCACACTTGGAAAGGCTAGGAGTCAAGATAAACTTGAGAGAAAAAATAACTCTAGTTTCTCCAAAACTTCTCAATGGTGGAAGGTTTGACCTTTCAAACAATCCAGACCTACTTCCGCCAATGGCAATCCTTGCTCTAAAAACATCAAAACCAATTGAGATTTACAATGTAAAACATGCAAGATTCAAAGAAACAGACAGGATAGCAATTTTGGCAAGAGAGCTTGCAAAGATTGGGATTGTCGTAATAGAGAAAGAAGATGGGTTGATTTTAGATTCTCCAAAAATCCTAAAGAGTGCGGAGCTAGAATCTTCAGATGATCATAGACTCTTCATGGCTTTTTCCATAGCAGGCATGTTTGTTGGAAATTGTACTGTAACTGACCCTGATTCTGTTGACGTCTCATATCCAACATTTATAGAAGACATGAGAAAGATTGGGGCAAATCTTACAGTTTGAATTTTCAAATCATTCCATCTCAAAAGACCATAATTCCTAGAAGGATTATAAGCACGTAAAAGAGAATTTCATCATGTCTTCAAGCAGCATAGGACAACGTTTTGTTTTTACAAGTTTTGGTGAAAGTCATGGTAAATGCATAGGTGCAACAGTAGATGGTTGTCCAGCAGGATTAGAAATTGGAGAAAAGGATATTCAAACCATGTTAGATTTACGCAAACCCGGTCAATCCATTATCGCCACCCAGAGAAAAGAGGATGACAAGGTAGAGATTCTTTCAGGCATATACAAAGGACACACAACTGGAGCGCCAATTACAATGATCATATGGAACAAGGATCAACATTCAAAAGATTATGATAACCTTACTTTAAAACCACGACCTGGTCATTCTGACTATCCAGCGTTTGTAAAGTATAACGGATTCAATGACATTAGGGGAGGAGGCAGATTTTCAGGAAGACTAACAGCTACATTTGTAATGGCAGGAGCAATAGCAAGAAAATTGCTTTCAAAGACTTTGGGAATTGAAACTTTTTCATATACTTGCCAGGTAGGAAGTGTAAAAATGAAAGAGCATGCAACAATGAAGATGAAAAATTTGGTATACAACAACGAAGTAAGATGCCCTGATCCAAAAATTGCATCCAAGATGCGCGAAACAATTCTTACCGCAAGACGAAAGGGAGATTCGATAGGAGGTGTCATCGAATCATTAACAGTAAACTTGCCAGTAGGACTTGGCGAGCCAATTTTTGGCTCACTAGAATCAGATCTGAGTAAAGCCCTTTTTTCAATTCCGGCCGTAAAAGGCGTAGAATTTGGTTCTGGTTTTCACGGTTCCACACTACATGGCTCAGAGAATAATGATGAATTTTTAATTAAAAATGGAAAAATTCAAACTAAAACCAACAATGCCGGAGGCATACTAGGTGGCATATCAACAGGCATGCCAATTGTCTTGCGAGTTGCATTCAAACCAGCATCATCAATAGCAAAAAAACAGCAAACTATCGATCTTCATACAAAGAAACCAGTTTCCCTGATAGTTCAGGGAAGACATGATCCATGCGTAGTTCCTCGTGCACCTCCGGTAGTAGATTCACTAGTATCAGTTGTGCTTGCAGACCATGCAATCAGAGCAGGCTTTATTCCGCCAGTCATAAGATAGGAAATGTCAGACATTAACAAATTACGAGACAAAATAGACAAGATTACATTTGATGTCATTAGATTACTCAAGGAAAGAAATGACGTAGCAAAAGAAATTGGAAATTTAAAAAACAATCTTGGCATCGGGATTACAAACGAGGAGAGAGAAAACCAACTACGTACAAGAGTGCTTACATTATGCAAAGAGATAGGACTAGACGAAAAAACTGCAATGACAATGTTAAATTTCCTATTAAACGAGTCTATCAAGATCCAGTCTGTAGACAAACCGACACATATGGCAGTATTTTTAAAAGCAAAAAAAATGGAAGGTGAAGGAAAAAAAATAATACACATGGAAGTAGGTGAGCCTGATTTTCTCCCACCAGAGATTGTACACACTGCACTATCCGAAGTCTACTCCAAAGGTTATACCAAATATGGAGATTCGAAAGGAATGCCAGATTTTAGGGAAGCACTTGCAAAATATATCGTAAAAAAATTTGGTGCCGCAACATCAGCTCAAAATATTCTTGTATCTCCAGGAGCACGTTTTTCGATATTTCTTGCAATCTCCAGTCTACTAAACCCAGGAAATGAAATCATAATAATAGAGCCAGCGTGGCCTGCGTATAGAGACAATGCCCTCAATTCAGGGGTCAAGGTAAGAACAATACATACAACACTTGAAAACAAGTGGGAACCAAAGATAGAGGACATCAAGGACACCATAAATGAAAATACCAGAATGCTGATTCTTAATTATCCAAATAATCCCACCGGTAAGATCCTTCCAGTAAATTTACAGGACCAGATAATGGAATTGGTAATGAAAAATAACTTGTATGTGTTAAGCGACGAGATTTATTCATCATATGCAAACAAACCATGGAAAAGCGTCCTTACTTACAGATACAATAAATCAATAGTAACACAATCATTTTCAAAATCACATGCCATGACGGGTTTTAGAATTGGCTATGCCATATCCAGTCCAGAGATAATAGACAAGATGTCAAAACTTCAGGCCCTTGCATTGACAAATGTTTCAGAACCCATTCAATATGTAGCCATGAAGGCATTGGAAGCAGATACAACCAACAATACTAAAACCATTAAAAACAGGTTAGAAGTCATACTGAAAAAAGCAAAAACTATGAAGTTAGACTTTGTAGAGCCAGATGGGGCAATGTACTTGTTTGCCAAGGTAAGACAAGAGAACTTTGATTCAATAGATTTTACAAACAGACTTTTAGATAGGGGAGTGGCAATAGCACCAGGAGAAGGATTTGGGAATTATCAGGGATTTGTCAGAATATCGGCCTGTCAGCCAGAAGATACACTTAATCAGGGAATGCAAATAATAGAGGAAAGGTTGAAAACAAGATAATGAAAAAAAAGATTGCTATAATTGGTGCAGAGGGTCAGATGGGAAAGTGGTTCTCAAAGTATTTTCTTGAGAAAGATTATGACATAATAGGATACGATTCTGAGAAAGAGATTTTGAACAAGTCAGTTACAAAGGCGCAGTCTCTTGTAGGAGCCATCCTAACAGCTGATTATGTTATTTTATGCATTCCGGTAAAACGTACACCTGAAACGATAAGACTAATCGCAAAAGAGATGAAACGAGACTCGTATTTAATAGACATCTCTTCTCTTAAGACAAAAACTGCAGCAGCCCTCTCCAAGATACCAGACAAGGTAAATCCAATATGCATTCACCCCATGTTTGGTCCAGGAACTAAAAAGCTAAAGGGTCAGAACATAATATCAATTCCAATTCGTGATGCGAAAAAAGAAATGGCTGTTGCAAAGTCATTGTTCGAAGAAGCAAATTTTGTTCAGATAGATGCCACAGAACATGATAAAAAAATAGCAATTGTACTTGGAATGCCACATCTAGTAAATTTGGCACTTGCTAACATATTTGCAAAGGAAGAGAATTTCACACTAGTTGAAAAAATGGCCGGAACTACTTTCAAAGCCCAAAAATTTCTCACAACAGGCATCATGACAGAACCTCAAGAACTCATTGAAACAATAATATCAAATCCTGAAATTCGAAGATATGCAGAAGAGTTTTGGAAGGACATTGGTAGAATGCTCATTTTAATTCAAGAGAACAAGACTGAAGAAATGATAAAGTACATCTCAAGTGCAAAGGAGAGACTAGCAAAGAATGTTGATCTTGACGAAGCATACAAAAAGCTTGTTACAATGGTAAGCGCTGTAGAAAAATAATTGAAATCTACAAAAATAGTGACATCTTTTTTAATGCAGGACGGAAAGTATTTGATTTTAAAACGAAGTAGTAAGGTAAGGACGATGAAGGATCTCTGGGCAGGCATAAGTGGCATCATAGAAGGCCACGAAGAGCCTCTGTACAGAGCAAAAAAAGAGATACACGAAGAGACAGGTATTACTGAAAACCAAATTACTCTCATTCGTGCGGCATCTCAAATGAGAACAGATTCCCCCCAATACGAGAATCATGAATGGTTAATTTTTCCATTTTTGTTTTCAGTAAAGGAACACAAAATAAAACTGAATTGGGAAAACTCTGAATATCAATGGATAACACCTTCAGATCTGGCAAAATTTCAAACAGTACCCAGTCTTGATAAAGTACTAGCCAGTTTGCTGTAACTTTTCTACTTCGGTTGTTGTAAATCGCTGTTGTGGGAGCATGATGTAAACACATGCACCGCCGCACATGGTACATGGAACCGTGTTTCCTTTTAGCTGTCCACTTCGTGCATGAATGCGAGATGCTTCTTCAGGATCAATCGATAATGCGATTTGTTTTTCCCAATTCAGAGTTCGTCTTGCCTCTGTCATTTCCATGTCCCACTTGATTGCTTTATCCCGTAGCTTGACCAAGTCTCCGGCATGTGCCGCAATCCTATATGCAATAAGACCTGCCTTGACCTCCTCTGCAGTAGGCAATGCAAGATGTTCTGCAGGAGTAAGATAGCACAACAGATCCACGCCTTCACTTGCAGAGATTGCTGCACCAATGGCACTTGCTATGTGATCGTGCCCAGAAGCAACGTCTGTCACCAGAGGTCCCAGTACATAATACGGAACTTCCCCAATTAGAGATTTAGCTAGTCGTACATTTGCTGCAACTTCGTTGAGCGGAACATGTCCAGGCCCCTCAACCATCACTTGAACATCTTTTTCATGTGCAATTTTGGTAAGTCGTGAGATGTTGATCATTTCCTGTACTTGGAGTTCATCATGAGAGTCAAGAATAGAACCAGGCCTGAGTGCATCTCCCAAACTAAAAGTAACATCATATTTTCTTGCAATCTCTATAAGATAGTCAAAGTGTTCATAGTATGGATTTTCCTTATCATATTTTAGCATCCATGCAGCTGTGATAGTACCTCCCTTGCTTACTATTCCAGCATGTCTTTTTACTGCAAGAATGCGTTTTGCAATATCCTTTGTTATGCCAGAATGAATTGTAGTATAGTCAACTCCATCTTTTACATTACGCTCAAATGCATTAAGAAAATCATCTTCTGTGATGTCAAGAGGATTCTTGTGTTTTTCAACTCCATAATTATATGCCTCATAAACAGGCACTGTTCCAAATGCTATTGGTGCGGCTTCCAACAGTCTCCTTCTAAATAATCCAACATCTCCCCCATCACTTAGATCCATTATAGTATCCGCATGATATTTTATTGCAACTTCGGCTTTCTTGACTTCCTCTTCAAGATTTTGGTTTAGCGTAGAATTTCCAATGTTTACATTTACTTTGGTCTTCATGCCTTTTCCTATCCCAACCACTCTGATCTTTTGTGAGCGGAAATTGTTATGAGGTATAATAATAGAACCATTTGCAATCTTTGGAATGAGCCAGTCTAGTGTTACATCTTCATCGCGTGCAACTGCTTTCATTTCATCTGTAGCAACACCCCTTCGGGCTGCATTCATCTGAGTACTCAATTTACTATTTTTAGTGAGTAATTGGATTTAAACGTGAGTTTCTAAACCTAAGATCATGAACATTTTGTCCATTGCAGGCTCTGATCCTTCCTCAGGCGCAGGCATCCAGGGCGATATGAAGACATTCAGTGCATTTGGGGCATATGGTCTAAGTGTGATTACTGCAGTCACGAGTCAAAACACACGAAAATTTTTCAATGTAGAGCCAGTTACACCATTTCTTGTAAAAAGCCAGATAAGAGCAGTTCTGGAGGACTTTAGATTAGATGCGATAAAGATAGGAATGGTTTACGACAAACAGACAGTCAGAGCAATACACTCGGAACTTGAAAAAATTAAAATTCCAATAATTCTTGATCCCATATTCAAATCCACGACAGGTGGAGATCTTCAAACCGAAAATGCTTTTTCAGATTTCAAAAAATTGCTCATTCCTATCTCATATGTCATCACTCCAAACATACCAGAGGCTGAAAAGATTACTGGTCTCAAGATCAAGTCGGTGAATGACATGAAAAATGCTGCAAAGAAGATTCAAAAAATTGGAGCAAAAAATGTGATAATAAAAGGAGGTCATTTTTCTTTAGGATCCAAGGTTGTAGATGTTCTTCTAGACGACGAAAAGTTTTATATCTTTTCTCACGATAGACTAAAATTTGAAAATCATGGAGGCGGATGTACTTTTTCAGCATCCCTATGTGTAAACATTGCAAGAGGAAAAAAATTACCAGAAGCAATAGATGCAGCACGTCTTTTCACAATCGAATCAATGAAAAAGGCCACACGGATTGGAAGAGGGCTTGCAATAACCACACATGCAAAAGGCGATGAGATTGAGAATCATTTATCAAATGCAATATCAAAATTTTGCTCAATTGATTTTATACATGAGCACATTCCAGAATGCCAGACAAATTTTGTATATTCAATACCAAGTCCTCAGTCTCTAAATAACATAATGGGGCTGGAAGGAAGAATTGTTAGAACCGGAAAACATGTAACTGCTGCAGGTCATCTCAAATATGGCGGCTCAAAACATGTTGCATCAGCAGTATTAGAAATGGCAAGAAAATTTCCAGCCATTAGATCTGGCTTGAACCTAAAGTATGACAAAAAAACAATAAAGAATGCAATTTCAAAAGGGCTCCAAGTTTCATCATATGATAGAGGTACAGAACCATTAGGAATCAAGGAGATGGAAGGTAGCACCATATCATGGGGCACCAAGGCAGCAATAAAGAATAGAAATACACCGCCAGACATAGTATTTCACACTGGTGATTTTGGAAAAGAAGCCATGATCATAATTTTTGGAAAAAATCCGGAAGATGTTCTGAGAAAGACTTTGAAGATAACAAAGTCTTTTCATCCTTCAACATAAATACCAGAAATCCAGAATGCTTTACATGAAAGCAGTCATTTTAGCTGGAGGTCTTGGCACGAGGCTTCAGCCATATACCATATTTCTTCCAAAGGCAATGCTTCCACTTGGAGAAAAGCCCCTTTTAGAGCACCTCATAGAATGGGTCAAGCAAGGAGGAGTTGATTCGTTTGTTCTGTGTGTTAGCTACCTAAGAAAAACAATCGAGGATTATTTTGAAGACGGTAGCAGGTTTGGCGTAAAAATAGAATATGCAGTTGCAAACAGACCTCTTGCCACAGCAGGTCAACTAAAGACTGCAGAGGAGTTCATTGATGATAGTTTTGTTTGTCTATATGGCGACTCCATATTTGATTTCAATTTGAAGGCCATGATAGAAAATCATCGTAGAAAAAAATCATTTGTTACCATGGGGTTGTCGGAATACAAGACCAAATTACAATATGGATTCATAGAAATGGATAAAGCTAATAGGGTGAATGCATGGCGCGAGAAACCGGAGGTTAAAGGAAATATCAATATTGGCTGCTATGTAATGGAACCAGGCATATTCAAGTTCATACCTCCAAACAAGCCATATGGTATGGATGATGTGATACGTAGTGCGATAGCCAAAAAAAACAAGGTAAGCGGGTATCTCATAAAGAGTGGTTTTCTGGACATTGGAGACAAGGCTTCATACAGAAGAGCTTATCAGCAATACCTTACGCGGTTGGGTCGGATTTAGACTAAAAATCATGTCGTCCATCAAGATACGGAAATTACAAAAAAAAGACATCTTCAATGGATTTTTACTTTCTCTTGACTCGCTTAGAAAATCAAGCCATATCAAACCAAATAAAGCCAATGCAATTTTTGACAAGATCGCAAAAAATTCACATCAGGTCATCTATGTTGCAGTAGACAATTCAGAGATAATAGGTTCTGCAAGTATTTTGATTGAGCAAAAGTTCATTCATGATGGAGGTAAGGTGGGCCACATTGAAGATGTGGTCGTGAGAAAAGAATTTCAGGGAAAAGGAGTAGGCAATCAAATAGTTGTCGCACTTTTAGAATATGCTCAAAAACAAGGATGCTACAAAACAATTCTTGATTGTACAGATGAGTTGATTCCATTTTATAAAAAGATGGGATTCAAGAGACACTCAAATTCAATGCGGTTTGATCACCTATCAAAAAAGTAATCTCTCTTTGGCATAGGTTTCAGTCTGAACAATAATGCACCGATACCAATCACTGGAATAGAAGATATTGTAAATATGATAGGGGAAAGAGTTAATTCCGGTACAATATATGCAGGTATGATTTTCGGTATCAGAGTACTAACATAAGACATTCCAACAATAGTAACTATTCCACCAGCTATGATTAAAGAACCAACCAGTCTGGAACCATACTTTCGTGCAAGCATAAAAGACACTCCTGCAAGAACAAGTGCGGGAGCCATACTGATAGAAATGAATTCCTTCATTTCCGAAGATGGGTCAATGTCATAAGATGGATGTGCAAGATAGACACTAATTGATATCATTTGAGCTACAAACATCACAAACAAGCCAAGACTTGCGATTGCTATCCATTTTTCAACTGCCACAACGACTCATCTAGCAGTTCAATAAATAAACCAAATGATTGTCCCTAAACTATTCCAACAAGATTTGCAAGCTCTTTTCTGCATGCAGAACCAAGCTCTTCTGCAGCTTTTTCAGGAGTCACCTTATTGAGAAACACACCGTATCCTCTCTCAAGTCCAGACCAAGGATCAGCTTGTGGATAAACTTCAATGTGCCAATGAATCTGCCTATTGTTCTTCTTTTCTGGTGAGAGATGAAATACCATATTGTATGACAGATTTTTCATCGTGTTTGCAAGTCCACCCAGAGTAGCACGTAAAATTAGAGACAGATCGTTTATCTCTTTTTGTGTTATCTTGGAAAAACTTGTTATGTGTTTTTTTGGATAAATCCAGAATTCATATGGATGCGATGGGGCCCACGGACAAAAAGCAAGAAAGCCTTCAGTCTGGAGTATTTGTCGTGGTCCACCAGTTTCAGTACCAACAGTTTGGCACATTGGACATATTCCTTTTTCATTTAGTATTTTGTGTGCAGCCTCTGCCTCTAGTTCTATAACAGGTGGTATAGTTGAAAATGTTACAATATTTAGATGTGCATGAGTTGTAGAGCCGCCTGCTTCTTTCCCATGGTCTACATATATTGAAACATATGTCACTCCACGCTGTGTGTATAACCACCTAAGTCTATCTTGGATTACCACAAGCACATTGGACCATTGTTCAGTTGATATACTTGCCAGAGAATCCTTGTGTTTTTCTGAAGCAACAACAACATAATGATACCCATAAGCCGGTTCGCTGTAAAGCGGTCTATCACTATAGGAATTTTCCGATGTAGTAGTGACAATAGGATTTTTACTTTCAAATACTCTAACTGACCAATTCGGAACATAGTTATCTTCCGTATCCTGTAGCCTTTGCAACATTCCGTCTTTTGCCACAAGAGAAAGTGTAGATGGGTTAGTCATCGATTCATTTCCTGGACAGTATGGACATTTTTTTGAATCAATTATAGGCTGTATTTCAGGAGATGTGATCACAAAGCGATCAATAGAATAATCCTTCCTTAAATCCCCCATACCTGCTAGATTTTGGATCTAGCAATTTAAAACCTTTGCAAAGATCGGAAATATGCACATATGCGGTACCATTTTGACACTTGTTGCCCCAGAGTATCATTTTGATAAAAATTAAAACTTAAATTGGAAGATCAGATCGTTGAAGTTGTATCATGTCAACAGAATCATTAAAACGAGATCACGCCTTGATTGAAAAAGTACTAAAGTCAATGTGGTCAACCATACCATTACTCAAGTCCGGAAAGACCATACCAGAGCCAATCCTGAATCAGGTAATTGATTTTTCATTGAATTTCACTGATGTTTGTCATCATGGAAAAGAAGAAAATTCTCTCTTTCCAGAACTTGAAAAGAAGGGAATGCCAAGAAATTCCGGACCAATTGCAGTCATGTTAATGGAGCATGAAGTTACACGAAAGATAGCGGCTAGAATGGAGGTATCTTCAAAGACATACCTGAAAAGCGGGGATGCCACCCAGTTGATAGTAGACATGCAAGAATACATCAACCATGTAGTACAGCACATATGGAAAGAAAACAACAGACTATTTGAAATGGCAGAGATGGCCCTTAGAAATGATGTGGAACAAATCAACAAGAGCCTCCAAGAGGTGGAAGATGTGAAACTCATGGAAATAGGCAAGAAAAGAGAAGATTATGAGAGATTTGCAGAAGAGATTGCAAAACAATTTCCACCTCAAGACTAGATTCATCAGAAAAATACCAAAGGATTTTTCTAGTACACATTTCTGAGAAAAATATGAAATTGTCAAGACATCAAATAGCAAGTTTTTACATACAAGAAAGGATGTTCCAGTCTTGACTGTAAAGACTGGCGATAAGGTCAAAATAGAGTACACTGGTACCTTGGAAGATGGGACGGTCTTTGATAGTTCTGCAGAACATGGAAATCCTCTAGAGTTTGAAGTTGGCAGTGGCCAAGTGATAAAGGGATTCGATGATGCAATACTTGGAATGGGAGAAGGCGAGGAAAAGCAATTCAGTATTGATCCTGCCGATGCATATGGAGAACATGACCCAACCTTGGTTCAAAAGATACCAAGAGGAGTATTTCCTCAAGATGTCAAACTTGTTCCGGGACTATTGTTTGAGGCAGGACTTCCTACAGGAGAAAAAGTACCTGCCACAATAACCGAAGTGCAAGAAGAAATTATATCAGTCGATTTGAATCACCCCCTTGCAGGAAAGAAACTTAATTTCAAGATCAAAGTGTCGGTCATAATGTCTTCATAATTTTTCATCATATTATGTGACAATATAATCCTAGAAAAATTAATTGTCTTTGTATAACCAAATAATTTTAAAATTTAGATCGCTTGAAAAATCAAGGTTTATGTGTGATATCAAAAAACTCAGTCGTGTAGACTAAATGGACAATTCTGATATCCACGTGATATACGTTCTTCTTGACGGCATAGGAGATTTGCCGCATCCAGATCTTAAAGGTTCTACACCACTAAGTTATGCAAAAACTCCCAATCTTGACAAACTTGCAAGAAATGGATCCATAGGAGAAGTTATTTCGGTGGGCAGAGGCATAGCTCCCCAATCAGACATTGCAGTTTTCAATATGTTGGGATATAGATTTGAGAACACGCAATATGTTGGGAGGGGAGTTATCGAGGCAATTGGAATAGGCATTGATTTTAAAAGTGGCGACCTTGCGCTGCGAGGAAACTTTGCCACCGTAGACGATGAGAGAATAATTACAGACAGAAGGGCAGGAAGAAATATTGAGAAAGAAGATGCTTTTGCAGTTGCACACGAAATAGAAACCAAGCTCAAGTTTTCAAACCCAAAAGCATCGGTCGTAGTAGCTCCAACAGTTGGACATAGAGTAATTGTAAGAATAAGGTGCGAGGGTATGTTTCTTACACCTGAAATAAGCAACACGGATCCTGCGTATGCAAGAATAGGCGGTATGGGAGTTGCCAAAGCAGTAGGTGATTACATGAAGATAGAAAAATCATTACCATTAAACGAATCAGATGGTGCCAAGCTTTCGGCATCATTTGTAAACGAGTTTACAGACAAGTCTCTTCAAATCATGAAAGATAGTATTGTAAATAAGAACAGGAGAGATCATGGAAAGAAAATGCTAAATTCCATATTGTTACGTGATGCAGGAAACGAGTTTCCAAATGTCATTCCAATAAACGAACTACACAAAATGCAGTTTTCTTGTATAGTTGACATGCCAGTAGAAATAGGAATTGCAAATGTCTTGAAGATGAAGTCATTTAGTGCGGGAGGCCTCACAGATTATGAAGAGAAAGCACGTGTTGCAGCCAAAGCAATGGAGACGCAGAATGCAATCTATGTACACATCAAGGGACCAGATGAATTCGGTCACGACGGAGACGCAGTTGGCAAGATGCAGAACATAGAAGAGATAGACCAACGATTTTTCGGGACATTACTTGCCAATATCGATACATCAAAAGTTGCAGTCGTGATATCAGGAGATCATTCTACACCATGCATAAACAAAAGTCACAGTGATGATCCAGTTCCAGTTTTGGTCTCAGGGGATTTTATCAAAAAGGATGGAACAACAAGGTTTACAGAGGATCAGGCAAAGAAAGGCAAAATCGGCCTGCTCATGGGAGCAGACGTCATCAAGACTGCAGTGAAGATGATCAAATCATAAATGGTCCCATAGACTTTGAAGATATCATCGTTGCCACTGTTTTCTGGAACTTGTCTATATCAATCTCATGATAGATTCCAGAGACATTAGAAAATTTTTCCATAGCTCTTTTCATAATTGAGAGACATATGTCATTTTCATATTTCTCATAGTGAACTAGTGCAGCTGCAACAAGAATTATTCCTTGAACAAGATCTTTTTCTCCCTCATGTGTCTTTTTCCAGACACCTTCAAGAACTTCGTGACATTCCCAGTATCGCTCATCATTAAAGTACTGTCTTGCTCTTCTTATGGCATCTTCTTTTTCAATTTTTTCCTCTACAACAGGTTTTGCATCATAAAGAGAACCAATTGTCTTGAATTTTTCCACAACCATATCCAATTCTTCTTTTTGTACAGATACATCAAACTCTAGATACTTGGTTGAAACCCTCATGTCTCTTACAATTACATTCATTTCCGAAGTTAACTGATCAGCTTTTGCAAGTAGTGATTTAGCATCGCCTGGAACATAACCTGAGTTTTTCAGGTGAACCATAAACCTGTCCACGAACTTTTTACATATTGATTTCTTAAATTGTTATCTAGAAGCGGTTAAGATTTATATGAACTATTAAAAGGACTTGGAATACATGTCAATGATTGAAGTTACGCGAGATGTAAAGAATCCCTTACTGTCAAGAAGGGAGATTACATGTAATTTCAAAGGCCTCGCGGGTAGACTCAAAAAACTAGAAGCAGTAGACATAATTTCAAAAAAATTCAATCTAGAAGGAAAAATTGTAGTGCCAATATTGTTGAAAAATGAAACTGGGAGACCAGTGATATCAGGAAGTTTCTATGTGTACGAGGATGAAAAACTTGCCAAGGAGCATCTAAAGGCAGCAGTCTTTGCAAGAATTGAAAAAGCAAAAGGTGCAGCTGCAAAAGCAGAAGGCGCGGCACCTGCAGAGCAAGCTGAGGCAAAGGAAGAGAGCAAGTAATGGCAGGCAAGAAAGGTTCTAGTCCATCAGTGTACAAGTATTACAAAGTTTCTGGTGACAAGGCAGAAAGAATAAAGAAAGAATGTTCAAGATGTGGTAAGGGCGTATTCATGTCAAACCATAAAGACAGACGAAGTTGCGGCAAGTGTGGCTTTACTGAATTTAACCAGTAATTAGTATAAATTCTTCTTTTGAAGACGAAGGGTCTTTTGTTCTATTTGATCTAATTTTTGTAAAAAGACTGGATCAATCGTCGTGTTTGCAATCGCAGATGCGGGAATCTTGGCAATGTTGGTGTCCATGGTTATGTTGGTAGTAGGAAGACTCTTTTCTATCCAGAGTTTCATCACCTTGTCTTCTAGTTTATAATCCCTAAATCCCTCTGGAAATTTTTTAGTGATGTGTAGCAACAAGGTTTTGTCATCAAAGACTGCTTTTGGTTCAGAGAGTCTAGTGGAATCTGAATAGCTACTCTCAAAAAGATTGCTGCTTAGTTCATCTGAGACAATGTCCATCTTTGATATTTTTCTCATTAGTTCCAAATAGTGTAAAAATTCATGTGCTAGAATAGCATGGATTGTGCCTTTTAGACCATATGCAACAAGTGGCGCGGTAATTTGTATTATGATGTTTAATTTATCGTTAGAAACAACAGGAATGGTCCTCGCAAATAATATTCCATAATCAAAAGAACCTGCAGACGGATGGGACACAACTGCAGATGGTTCCACATATGCAAGCGGAAAATTAATTCCTGAGGCTGTTTCTATTCTTTTGATTCCAGACAAGGCTACTCCAAATCTCTTTATTATTAAAGCGTGGACCTTGTCAGGAATTAATCCATTTTTGTGAGCGTCGTGTACTCTAAGTAAAGGATCCAATCCAACAAGATTGAATTTGACGATAATAAAAGTTTGACACAAAAAGACAGATTTCAAATAGTTTTGTCGCAATCAAGAGATTCGATCAGAATTGTTACAATTACTCAAAAAATTCAGTTACTAGACACTATTTTATGAAAATCAAATGTTGTGCACTTGCATTCATTTTCAAGTAGCATGCTTATGCTTGGTTCCATATTGTTTCCAGTTACAAGCCTCTTCAGAGGGATTCCGCCATCCAATGCAATCATGACTGTAAATGATTTTGTATCCATTTTTTTTATTTTGACATCATAGATTCTTTTTTGGTTCTTCCATGGCAAATTTTCACTTGTTACAATAGGCATGTCTTTTAGACCTTCCAACACATTCAATGCCTCTGGTGTCAGGTCTTTTTCGGTTGTTATCTCTAGCATGACATCTGTTTTGAATTTTATTTGTTCAGTAGGAATCTTTGAAACAATATGTAAATTGAGAATAGCGACATTTCCAAGATTTACCTTTTTTGGCATTGCAACTTTTCTTTTGTGTGGATTTATCATCTTGACAAAAAACGGCCGTCCGTTTCCAAGAACAAGACTGGATTGGTCTTCACTTCCTATCCAAGTTATTTTGGCTTGTTGTGCACCAAATTTTTCAAACAGAAATTTGGCAATATGGCCTTCCACACTATTGAATTCAGATATTCCGTGAAAGTCGCAAGCAAAACACCCCTTTCCATCACACCTGTTGCAAGACACTTGTTTTTGTGGAATTCCTCTTGCTTTTTTTGTATATCTCCCCTGTAAGAACAATGCTTTTGGTTTTATATCGCATTGGTCTTTTTTGAAATCAATTGTAAGTACAATATCAGGATTTTGATAATCAACCTTACTCCTAGTTTTTTTGCCAAATTGTTTTCCCATCTCTCTTGTGACATCACTTTTAATTCCCGCAATACCACGAAGTTTGAACTTGGAGCGTACAATGTCATCCCTATCTAAAATAGAAG
>JARCRW010000089.1 GCA_029850515.1 Nitrosotalea sp.
AAAATTTTGTCAAGATTAACTCCTGTGCCTCTTTTTCATAATATATCAACACATTTCTACAAAAAACAACATCGAAAGATTGTATAGTATCAGAGAGAATGTCTCCTGATTTGAAGGTCACCATATCTTTTATAGACTGCACAACCTCATATCCTATATTATTTTGATCATCAGTTATTTTTCTGAAATTGTTTTCGATGATATTCAGTGGTAGACTTTCAACACTTTTTGCTGGATATCTGCCACGCTCTGCAAATTGGATTGCCATCTTGTTAACATCATTTGCAACAACCTCTACATCCAGATTGGTCATTTTTCCAATCACTTGCTTGAACAACATGGCAATTGAATATGGCTCTTCACCTGAAGCACAACCTGCACTCCACACTCGTATTTTTCTGCGCTCACCAATACCTGACAGTATTTGAGGAAGTACGGATAATTGAAATCTATCAAACACTGTAGAGTCCCTAAAAAAATTTGTAACATTAATTGATAGTGATGAGAACATCTCCTCGAATTCTTTGCGGTCATTTTTTAGGACAAGTGCATATTGAGAATACTCTGATATGTCCAGTATCCTCATTCTTCTATCTAGCCTCCTTTTTATAAACGCAGGTTTGTATCTAACAAGGTCTAGACCATAGCTTGCAAAAATCTTGTTAAATTCACCCATTACTTCTGCGCTTAGGGTCAAACCATTCAGACTCAATTTCTTTCACTCGAACCGTTTTTGTAGATCATACTACAGTCACCATTCTGGCTCCACATCGAATCGCTGTTGAATGCAACCATTTCCACATTACCTCTCAGGATTCAGTAGTTTCTTGGCATTATCATAATCTTGGATTATCAACATGTGTAATAGCAGACCGCTGTCTTTGCCAGTAAATTCTACTTCTGTCACCATGTCACCAGTAGGACATACAAACTCTGATGCATGTGGCTCTAGCAACGCAGCAAGCGATGTCATTGCAAAATCAGGAGTGGATAATTCTACTTTTAGCCCGGTGTGATCAGCCAGCGCATTAAAGAATGAGCCAGACATGATGTTTCCCACCTCAGATATTGCAGATTTGGACATATCATCTAACGAGTCTATTTTATCAATGCACATTAGTTTTGCGGCAATTTCTTTTGCACTTTGCTCTGGCATAGTATATAAAATTCCTAGACGAATATCACCACCACCATGTAAAAATACGGAACATGCGACTATTTCCTTGATAACATTATCCACATTTCCAATTTTAGAAATTTCCATATGTGTTTGTTTTACAACATGATTGACAGATTCTCCAAGAAGTGACGATAAAGCAACAGATGTTTTTTGTGTAATGTAAGAATCAAGAACACCTTCAAGAACATTCACTTCAACTTGGTCTAAGACATTAGTTGTCATTTTTATACCCTATACCAACAAGGACGGCTCTAGAATTAATGCAACCTTGCCATCAGGCAATATGGTGGCATCAGAAAATGTGTTTACTGAATTTGATAACCCATTGAGACGTTTTATTACTACTTCTTGTTCTCGTTCAAGAGAATCCACAATCAAACCATAGGATTTACCATCCTTGTCTACCACCACAATATTTACCTGCGAATTTGTCTCATCATGAGTAGAAACAAGGCCAAGTATTTCAGAAACACGAACTATTGGAACAACCTTGTCTCGGAGTGTTATCATTTCATGCCCATGGACATTTTTTATTTCGTTTTTGTTCACAGTTATTGTAGTAGATATGCTTGAGAGTGGCAATACATATTTTTGATCAGATATGTTAACTAGAAGACCTCCAATTATAGCTAAACTCATAGGTATTGTCAACACTATTATGGTGCCCTTTCCTTTTTCGGTCAGGATCTTTACCTGTCCTCCTACATTTTTCACTTGGGTCATGACTACATCCATTCCAACTCCCCGGCCCGAGATATCTGTGACAGTCTTTGCAGTTGAAAGCCCAGGAGTTCCAACCAGTCCTATAATCTCTTCATCAGACATGTGTGAAAGTTCTTCTATGGTTGTAATTTGTTTTTCTAGTGCTTTTGACTTGATAGCTTCAAGATCAATTCCATTTCCATCATCTTCTACTTGAATTTCCACCCGATCTCCCATCCTGTTTGCACTCAGCCGTATGGTGCCAGTTTCTGGTTTCCCTTTCCCCCTCCTTTCAGATGGAGTTTCAAGACCATGATCCACGGCATTTCGAAGCATATGGAGAAGTGGATCAGTTATTGCATCCAATACAGTACGATCAAGCTCGATACCTGAATCATTTACCTCAAGCTTTACTTCTTTACCAAGCGACGCGGATACATCTCGGATCATACGTGAAAATCTATTGAAGATTTGATCAATTGGAACTAATCTTATCTTCATTGTTTGATATTGAATATCAGTTATCAGCCTACCCAGAGTCATCAAGATCTCTCTGCCTTCATCAGAATCATGGGTGTGCATTATCTGCTCTAGTCTCATTTTTGATATCATCATCTCACCTACAAGATTTACAAGTGCGTCAAGATCTTGCATCCTTACTCTAACTGTTGGAGATTTTGCTTGTAGTGCCAATACCGCATCAGATTCGTCATTTTTTTGTTTTATTTCTGATGGGTTTTTTACATAGTTTAGAAATTCAACAAGATCAATTTTTTTTGTTTCATCATGTATCAATTGTTTCAAAATATCTATTCCATAAAATATCACATTGCCAAGTTCTGTGGTCATGGTTTCTTCGCCTTTTCTGAATTTATCAAAAATTTCTTCTATTGTTTTACAAATTTCACGAATCTGATCATAACTCATGGTTGCAGCCATTCCTTTTAGTGTATGAGCAGATCGAAACAATACATCAACATGTTCTCGCACAGTAGGTTCTTCTTCAAATTTTAAGAGGTGTTGGTTTAGACTTTCAACATGCTCTAGCGCTTCCTGTACAAACATATCTCTGTATTTACTATTCTCAGACATTTTGTCTTACCACCTTGATAATTTCATGTGCCAGATCATCAGCATCAACCATTTTGTCAACAGCGTGCAGATCATTAGCAGCTTTTGCCATGCCAAATACTACAGACGATGATTCGTTTTGAGCCAGTGTGAAACCACATCTCTTCTTTATCATCTTCATTCCAAAGGCACCATCTTGTCCCATTCCAGACAACAGCACTCCTACAGTACTTGCGCCAAAAACCTCTGATGCTGAAACCATTGTTACATTTACTGCCGGTCTTACACCAAATCTTTTTGGTCCACGATCTAGTGTGATTTGTCTAGACGGAGAGACCATCATGTGTATGTCCCCTGGAGCAAGTAGTACAGTTCCTTCCATTATTTTATCTCCCTCTACAGCTTCTCTTACTTGCAATTTAGAAATTGTGCCAAGTCTTTGCGCAAAAGTTGATACAAATTCTTTATTCATGTGCTGCACAATCAAGAAGCCAGCACGTATATCTCCAGGAATATCTTTTAGGATACTAGATATTATACGCGGTGCACCAGTTGATGCACCTATTACGACAACTGTTGAAGCCATACCTTCTGTTACAGTATTTGTATTTTTAGACGGCCTTATCTTTGAAATCGCTTTAGGAATCAGAATATCTCTATTAGAACTAGATGCGACCTCTATTTTGGACAATAACGCACCTTTAAGTTTTTCAACTACATTTGATTCATCATGAGGTATTGAAATAAAATCAACTGCACCAAGTTCTAACGAATCTAGAATTAGTTTGGCATTAGAGGGATTATAATTACTGACAACTATGATGCGCGGGTTTTTTTCTGGCCAAAGATTTATGTTTTCAATAAAAGACAACCCATCCATATTTGGCATTTCCATGTCTAGAAGAATAACGTCTGGCGAGACGTGTCGCAGTTTTCTTAATGCCTCAAGCCCATCTCGAGCTGTTTCTAT
The DNA here is from genome assembly GCA_029850515.1 of Nitrosotalea sp. GTDB lineage: Archaea > Thermoproteota > Nitrososphaeria > Nitrososphaerales > Nitrosopumilaceae > Nitrosotalea. Next base: position 3,924 of record JARCRW010000089.1, read on the forward strand.
TATTTTGACATGTCGTTCAGAAGATAGTAGATCACTCAGAAGAGATATCATGTAAGAGGAGTCATTTACTATCATCACGCTTATCTGATTTTTCTCAGATGTGGTCATCATGTTATTTCGACCTGATAACTTTGCTCATCACCATAGCTACGTTAGATCTATCAAATGGTTTTATCACATAGTCTCTTGCACCGGATTTTATTGCATCCTGTACGATATGCTTTTGCTCAACTGATGTAACCATGATTACCTTGGCTCGCGGATTGAATCGGATAATTGTCTTGAGGGCTTGTATTCCATCTGCCTTGGGCATGTTCACATCCATTGTTACTATATCAGGCTTGAATTGCTTGTAGGCCTCAACTGCTGCAAGGCCATCACCTGCTTCATATATTTGAGATACCAATCCGTGTGATACCAGTATATCCCGTAGTACAACTCTCATAAATGATGCATCATCCACAATCAGTACTTTGACTGCACTAGTTGTAGACATGTTATGTCCCCACATGATTTGTAAATTTTGGCAATGATGTGGTTTTAATCATGACAAGTGTTTTTTCATGCAAAAATGTAAATGTCATCAACCATATTTTTTATTCAGGATTGTAATATCAGTACGCTTGTTCAATTCGATCATACAGAAATAACAAATACACAAAATCAAAAAATAATATATCATTCAATTATTGGGCTGTGCGATTTTTTGGTAAATTCGTTCCCTTGCCATCAAGGGGTCAAATAATTTTTGACATCGTTTCCCAAACAGGGTTTCATCCATTCCCAATACTAAATAACCATAATCTCTCAAACCCTTGTAAAATTTTGTCAAGATTAACTCCTGTGCCTCTTTTTCATAATATATCAACACATTTCTACAAAAAACAACATCGAAAGATTGTATAGTATCAGAGAGAATGTCTCCTGATTTGAAGGTCACCATATCTTTTATAGACTGCA
>JARCRW010000090.1 GCA_029850515.1 Nitrosotalea sp.
GGGCCGGACATGCGACTGTACAGTGCATTTTTTGGTTCCAATTTATACCAGTTCAATTTCATTTTGTACTCTTGACATCAAATAAAAATAATTATTTTCTAGTAACTAGAAATACTGAATAAATTAATTGGGCTCCAACTATGGCATTCATGTTTCTAAACTGGTAATCATTGAAGGTTTTCACCTTTTCATAAAAATCACTTCCAATAATTACTCCGTTAGGTAAGGCAAATCGATTTATCTTAGAGCATCTGTTTACAGTCACGCCAAAAATATCATCAACTAATGATGTAGACACCTTTGCAATACTGATTGTTCCATAAGATATGCTAGTGCGATAAGAGATTTCAGGAAGGCCTACTTTAGCCATTTTTGTATTTAATTCTGAATTTGAATCGCTTATTGTCAGGCAACACTCTATTACATTTTTGAAATAGTCCTTATCATTAGGATCAATTTTTATAAAATAAAATAATAATGAATCTCCAATGTTTTTTACTACTAGACCGTTGAATTTTTTTACAATCTCAGCTATAGAATTAATGAAAACTCCATAAAAAATTTTGATTTGTTCATGTGACAAACTAGCAGTAATCATTGTAGATTGTACAATGTCAACTATACATACGCAACTGTCTTCATTTTTCTGAGAAAAGCGTAAAAGAATATCTTCTTGTTCTTTTATAATTTCCTCTCTTAGATTTATCGCAATCATGGATTCTTGAAGCTTTTGTGCCATAGAATCAAAGGATGTGGAAAGTTGCCCAATCTCATCATGTGCTTTTATGTCCGTTCTAACATCAAAATTTCCCTTTGCTATTTTATCAGCGGCCTCACGAAGTCTTGTTAACGGCTCAGAAAGACGCTTTGATAGAAAAATTGTGATGAGACTTATTGTAATCATTAATGCTAAGCCAATCCCAATAATATTTTCTTTTAATTGAAATAATGGTATGTTATTAAAATTTAAAAATAAAATTGTAGTCATCATTATGGAAATCAAAGATACTGTCAAAACTAATACTAATAATTTCTTTTTCAAGCTGAAAAACTTCAAATTGAACAATGTCAGAGTTTTTTCACTCCTTAATTTAAGGTAGCATCAGATTTAGTGAGTTAAGAATTTTTAGGTTCTAGTGCAAATAGATTCTAACTCTCATAGGTAGAATGCTGTTATGAAAAGATACTTTGTTCTTTTCAGTTTAAAAAGTGGTGGATCGGGCCGGACACGCTATTGTACAGTGCATTTTTGCGTTCCATTTGTGCCTGTTTCATAATAAACGCTCTAAGTTATTGTGGATGTGACTTTTCCTTTGAGTGCTGCAATTTCAGTAGATGTCAATTTATCAATAATTTTCTGTATTTCAAGTACAAAATTAGTCGTATCAGCAAGTATTTTCTTTTGATTAATTTGTATAGCTTGAGTATAATATTGTGCATCTACACGATCATCTTTAGATTGCTGTAAATCTTGTACAAAATTAGCTGGAATTGTGCTTGAAAACAGATATTCGAATAGGGCCACAGTGCAGTCATGTATTTCACATTTTATACCAATACGTGACAGCAATGCATAAACAGCAAAATATTTTGCATAATAGCTTGTAGATACAACCCATTCGTCAATTCCTGCCGTAGCATTAGCATTCATGGATTTCAGAGCTTCTTCAGATTTTTTCAAATAAGCTTTCTGTAGAGTGATCGATTCGGGAACAATTTGGATGCCATTTCTTTGTTTTATACACCATTTGAGATATTTTTTATTGGAACTCATAATGTCTCCACATGATGTCACAGAATTTGTCTGCTCCCTTAAGTATAATGTGATTGGAAATAACTTCGCTTATCAGTGGATCCTTGTTCTTTAGACCATTTACAAATTTACTTTCATTGGTGACTTTGATGTTTATTTCATGGCCAACAAGATCTTTTAATCTGAAAATCATTTTATCAATATTTTTCTGTCCTATTACAAACATGTCCATATCACTTTCTTTGGTATACCCTCCCTTTACGAAGCTACCAAAAAGTATGAGTGGACCATCCACCTTAGATTCAATCTCTGTCATTACTTTCTTTATCACAAAGTTCTTTTGCAGATATACAATAGCAGTGAAAATTTCTGCCATAGTCAAGTAATATTTCGTAATAATATTATCTAGATTCAAAACATATTCCTTGTTTTTACCCTTCATTGTACTGGATAGAATATTCATTTCTGCCAATTTGTTGAGTTGTGGATATGCAGTATTTACATCGGTATTTGTTTTTCTTGCTATTTCTCTCAGATGAAGTGATTTTGTATAATTATCATTATAGAGACCCACTATTCTCAAGGTAGTTTGCGTAATGTTGGTTTTTTCCAACATATGTTGGATTTAACCAACAGTCCACTTAAAGTTATTGTTTTGATTAAGAAAAATCAAACGATTGTTGAGTCGGCACATAACTAATTTAAGATGAAACGTGGGGAATGAGAGCTTGCGTAGCAAGCTCTCATTGTGCCCCAAATTTATTGTTTTCAAAAGATCCTAAGATCTAACAGTATTGGATTTTTTCTAGTTTAAAAAAGGATGGATCGGGCCGGATTTGAACCAGCGACCCCCGCAGTGTGAGTGCGATATCCTAACCAGGCTAGACTACCGATCCGTAAATTATTTTCAGAGTGAGGATTATTTAGTTCTTGAAGTAGGGTATAAAATATCAAACAAATTAGAATTTGTTTCCACAGTCTCTGCAAAACTTTGTTGTTATCTTGGATAATTTACCGCATGAAGTACACGGTTTTTCATCCCCCGACAATTTTTGTATCATGTCATCCCTACCTGGAAGGCTTTTTGCGCTGATAAATGAGGCGATAGAATTTTGTGGACCTGACTGACCCATGACGTTTCCTGATGCCAATCCAGATACAGATGTCCGGCCAGAGGACGACTTGTTCATTCTATTTAGTGCCTTTTTTATCTCAAACATGGATTTGAGTCCAAGAAATTCAAGTGCGGAATATTTCAGTACAGCATCAGTCATTCCGTTATAATATTCCCTTTCAGACAACTCGCCTTGCTTGTATAGTGAATATATCTCAGTAAATGCTTGGATATATGCGTCATAACTCCTGAAAATGTATTGCAATTTATCAAACATTAAAGCAAGTGTATCGACATCATCTCCTCCAAAAGCTGACATGGTATCATTAGACTCTAGACCACTACTTATTTTTTTGATCTAGTGGACATGTTGTTTAAAACATGTACCGCAGAATTCCTGACTACATTTTGGACATGATATGAGTTCCCCAGGTCTATACCCTACAAAACATTTAGAGCATGCAAATGGATTCATGTTTTTTCGATAATATTCCAATACTTAATCTTTGTTAGATTTCGGGGCCTTTAAGATTCTAGTTTATCCCATGGGAATACCACATATTCTTGGCCTTGAGTTTTTTTAGCATATACTAGCTGTTTTGGATATCGTACTCCTTTTCTTGCCACTAGTGTAGCATATACGAAATTTTCAGGGTCTGGTATAAGAGGAATTATTTTCTTAAACGTGTCCCCTGAATCGTAAATATCATCAATAAAAAGTGTTCTTTTTGGAATCATATTTTTGTCCACCAGTATTTTTTTTATGTTAAAACGATCTGCAACAAGTCTTGCTGGAACTAGGCCCCCTCTAGATATAGTGGCGATTGTATCAAACTCAAAACCTGTCTTTTCTATCTCATCTGAGAGGATCTTGACACAGGATTCAATCTCGGACCAAGTCATACTAGATCTTCCTTTCCAATTGTTTTTTGAGACCAACTGAAAATGTTGGATGTTGTTTGTCTATTAATCATTTTCAAACAGAGACTCAAATTTAGATCTGGCTAAATAATTTAGCCTTAGCTAACTCTTATATGAAGACTAGACTGTCATGCAAACATGGCAACGTCAGGATTACATTCGAAAATATCTCATTTTATAGGTTTTCTCAGAAAATTCATCGCATATTCGGGTCCTGCATTAATTGTAAGCATCGCATACATGGATCCTGGAAATTACGGAACAGACCTGCAAGGAGGATCTGCTTTTGGTTATTCGTTACTTTGGGTTGTATGGCTTTCAAGTGCCATAGCAATGCTAGTCCAGTATCTAGCTGGAAAACTAGGAATTGCAACAGAAAGGAGTATGGCGGAAATTTTGCGGGAAAAATTAGGTAGAAAACTATTCACCATACCATACTGGCTTAGTGCAGAAGTTGCAGCAGCTGCTACAGACTTGGCAGAATATCTTGGAACAGTAGTTGCGTTGAATCTATTATTTGGAGTTCCAATGATTTATGCTGCAATCTTTGGGGCTGTCGATGTCATCATAATACTGGCACTTACATCACGAAAATTCCGTCTAATGGAACAACTCTTTTTGCTTTGCGTTTCAATCATAAGCTTTGGCTATGTCTATGAGATGTTGGTAGCACCACCAACTATACACGGGATACTTTCTGGTTCGTTTTCTCCCCACTTTGCAAATTCTAGTGCATTGTTTGTTGCAGTTGGCATAATTGGTGCCACTGTCATGCCGCATGTTGTCTTTTTACATTCTTTTCTTACAAAGGAAAAGGCAAAGGGTAAGACACTCGAGGATAGAAGAAAGATGCGAAGACTACATCTTGTAGAGACTGTATTTTTGCTCACCATAGCTGCCTTGGTAAATGCAGCAATTTTGCTAATGGCGGCAGTTGCATTCTATCCAAACAATTCTCAGATTGCATCAATTGCTGAAGCCTACAAAACACTTGTTCCATTATTTGGAGCATCTGCTGGAGTAATTTTTGTCATAACATTACTTTCATCAGGTATTGCATCGTCGGCAGCAGGAACATTGGCAGGTCAAATTATAATGGAGGGCTTCTTGGGGAAAAAAGTCAACATGTGGCTGCGAAGAATAATTACAAGGTTTGTAAATGTAATCCCAACTACAATTGCCATACTGCTAGGTTTTGACCCCTTGCATATCCTGGTGTACAGTCAGTTCATCCTTAGTTTATTGATACCAATTGCAGTAATACCAGTTGTCATGCTTACAATGAACAAGAAACTGATGGGCGAATTTGTCAATAGAAAAATCACAACAATTGTAGCATGTCTTTTTGTTGGCATAGTTTTGGTGTTCAATACGTTATCACTGATAAATCCAACATCCTAGAATAAACTTCTAATGGAATCTTATGTGACTACTTTAAACTGGATATTTTTCTTTTTAAGAAACGTGATGAGTTGTTTTGCGTGTTCCTGATCTTGTGTCTCCAAGCTTAGCGTTACCCCAGCTGTTCCGGCAGGTATACTTGAAGACAACCTATCATGGATCACATCCACAATATTTACACTAAGCGAAGATATCTGATCTACAACTTCCTTTAGTGCCCCTGGCTTGTCTGTTAAAAGTATGAATATCTTGACCATCCTTCCCATCTCAGTCAAACCCTTTGCCACTATTTGGCCTAGAAGATACATGTCCACATTCCCTCCAGATAATATTGGAACTACCTTTTTGCCCTTGGCAGGTTTTTTATCAAGCAGGTATGCCAATCCTACAGCACCAGCAGGTTCTACAACCATCTTTGCTCGTTCCATTAAAAGAAACATTGCCTTGACGATTGCGGAATCGTCAACTAGAACGATATCATCAATTAATTCGTTTATGATTTTAAATGTAGACTGGCCTGGCGTCTTGACAGATATGCCGTCTGCAATTGTACGATGACCTGAGACTGATTGTAATTTTCCAGCATCAAATGATTTTTTCATTGCGGGAAATCCTGATGATTGTACTCCTATTACTTTGATCTTCGGCTTTTTTGTCTTGACTGCTTTTAGAACTCCTGCAGCAAGACCTCCCCCACCAATTGGAATGTAGATTTCATCAACGTCTGGAAGATCTTCTATAATTTCTAGTCCTATTACTCCCTGAGCTGCAATTACTATTTCATCATCAAATGCATGAACGATTGTTGCGCCAGTTTTTTGTGCAATTTCATTTGCCTTGGCAGACGACTCGTCATATACCGAACCCTCCAAGATTACTTTGGCGCCATATGCCCTAGTAGCTGAAACTTTGGCAGGTGAAGCATTTACAGGCATTACAATGGTACATGGTATTTTTTCAAGTGCTGATGCATATGCTACACCTTGAGCATGATTTCCTGCAGAGGCTGCAATCACTCCTTTTTTCTTTTCTTCTTTTGACAAACTTGCAATCTTTGCATAAGCTCCTCGTACCTTAAACGAGCCAGTCTTTTGTAGACATTCAGATTTTAGATAAACCTGAGAACCGGTCATGATGCTAAACGAGTATGAACTCTCAAGCGGAGTTCTACGAATTACATTTTTCTGGATCTTTTGTGATTCTAGTATATCTTCAAGTGTGACATTCAACAGAGTTTTCAGTCCTGTCTCGGTATATTTGGTTTATTGCACCACACGAGTCAAAAAACTAACATGTATTTTCCACAATTCTGATACATTTAATATAAAAACCATATAATCATAGCACAAATTAACAAAATCTTTATGGATCAAAAAGGGCTAAATAATATTCTGAGAGAATGAAAGATCTAAGTCAAGGAGATCATAAAGGCAACATGGCGTCAACTCCCCAAACTTTGCACTATGATGTGCAGTTATGACTCCTTGACTAATGGTATAAGATTTTTGAAAACACTTTGATATAAACAATTTTTTAGTTTTTTAAGACTTCTATGATACTATCAAGCAATGCGAGCAAGTTTGTCTTTGTCTGCTCTGAAATTCTTGTGAGATTTATGTTTCCTTGTCTTGTGTTGTTCTTTACATATTCCAGATTAAAATTGCACAGACATCCTTCCTCTGCTGCGATCATTTTGTTTTCATCAATTAACACCGGTGTAGTATGATATACCTCTATGAGCATGTTATCCAGTTCTCCAAACAATCTATCCCTACTTGCTACAAGTTTTGTATGTTCTGCGTGAGACGCTTCAATTGTTTTTACAATATCTTGTGTGATATCTTCGCGATTAAACAAGACTTCAAATAGTTTTTGTTCGTCCATTCCCTGATATCCTTCCGCCCGTAGTTTTTCTTCTATTATCTTGTCATTTTCAGGCCCTACTCGAATCTGGAGTTTTGCAATCATGTCAGATATATCCGATAGTTCTTTTTGGATCTCAATAACACGGTGATCAAGTCTATAAAATAACAATGCATGATATTGTAGAGACATGTGTGAAGAAAGAAGGTAATTTCCTTCCTGTATCTCAAATTTTATGAAACTTCTTCGCAAGTCTTTTTCAGTAGTTGCAGACACTCCCTGATTGTTCCATTCAGGTATTCTGCGTAGTACATTTTCAAAAAATTTTCGTACAAGCGCAGGATCAAATGATTCCTGATCCGTCACAGTACCATCTCCCAGCATGACCTTCAAAGGAACTTTTTTCGTAAGGGTAGTAATGTGTTCCAGGAATGAGGCCCGTATGATCTCAGCCTTATCACTCATAGATTTCATGAATGGATCGGGACTGCTAGCAGGTATCTGCATCAGAGTATTTCCTAAACCTTCCACATAAAATCGGTATGTACTTTAAATACTCTATAAAACCATTTTTTATCAGATGTTGACAAGTGAAAAAATCGTCTTTTAAGAAGATAATATGCTGGAACTGTAACGTGGAAGTGATACAATACTTTGATATAAAATACAGGGGAGAAAGAGGAGTATGTCCCGTATGTGGAGCCAACTTCCCATTGGAGTGAGTAAAAAATGAGTGAAGAATCCAAGAAAATACAGGAGGAAAATACAGTCACCAAAAGCATCATAGATATGATGTTGGGAGGAGGCAAGACGGGTACCTTGGATAGTGAAAGTTTGATCAAGGAGACTCAGAAGAGAGTATGGAGTTCCCTCAAAAAAGGATACGAGTATGATTATTCCATAGATGAATCTGATACATTTTTGCGAAAACATGTGGCACAAAAACTGCATATGCTTGTCATGTTCGTAGACTTGGTTGGCTCAACAGACATGGCGTTGCAACTCCCGCCAGAAAAACTTGGGATAATAATCAGTTCCTTTTCACAAGAAATGAGATCTGTAATACGCCATCATGGAGGATATGTTCTAAAATATGTGGGAGATGCAGTTATTGGGTATTTCATTGCAGAAGAAAGTCCACTTGTTGTATCAGACAGTGCAGTAAACTGTGCAAGAACCATGATAGATGTAATTGAACGTGGAATAAACCCAATACTTAGCGAATATGATTACCCAGAGTTACGCGTAAAAATTGGCATGGATTTCGGGGAGAATGTTATTGTAAGATATGGTTCAGATCAAGTTAGATCACATGTAGACATTCTTGGTCCTGCAGTAAGCATTGCAGCCAAGATTACTGCACTTGCAAAACCAAATCAGATCTTGATCGGTGAGGATGTGTATGAGAAGCTTCACCCATCACTCAAAAGTCTTTTTGAGCAAATAGAATGGTCTGATAACAGATGGTCATACCAAGACAAGAAGACGGGAAGAGTCTACAGAGTTTATGCAATGCATGTCTAGACAGTGAATTTGTCAGGACATTCGACATGTTCATAGTGATGATCTGTAAACTTTTGATCAACAATATACATTACAATTTTGTATAAATCCATTGAACCAATATTTTTTTTACATTTTATACAATGCATTGATATCATTTTGGACATTAAACTAGTGTCGATCAGGCTATTCTATAAGGATCGGAGATCGATAGAATTTGATAAAAAACGACCAGCACTTGACACCTTGCTATATCTAATGCGTAGTTTTGTGAGTAAACATGAAATAGAGGACAGCAAGAATTCTACTCATGTGGCCACATGATATGAGAAGAATGATGGAGACTTTTGGGCATCCAATTGATATGATGAATTCTCCATTTGCATTTCCAAGGTTGCCACCGCGTGCAAATCCACCACAAGGAATTGCCAGTGCAGGAATGGTAAAAGATAGCATAATCAAGGATGTCAACATGATAACAAGTAAACTTTCAGGCCATCATGCAATGTTTCAAAGATATGCGGCAGGCTTGTTCAACATGACACCTAACGGATTCATGCCAGGTCATCCAATGCATACTGCAATGCAGACAGTAGATACCCTAACCGAAGAAAATGACAGACTGAAAAAAGAAAACTTGGCTTTGAAAGATGATCTTGGTAAAGAAAAGAAAAAGTAACTTCCAACTTTTATAAAGCATAAACTTTCTATCATAACTATGCAAAAGACACCCAGTCAAAAATGGACAGAGAAGATAGCGCAGCATAGAATGAAATGTCAAGACATAATGGAATTGTCAAAATCAATCAGATATGTAGGGCTGATAAATGAATATGGAAGGACATTGACTGGAATATTTAGACCAGGGCTAAATGTCCTGTTATCAAATGAGCCTGCAAGAAATGAGTTTTTCTTGGTTTCTACAATGCTTGCAATGCGAAGCAAGGCAAGTCTAGCCATTGGAAATATGGATAGTGCAGTACTTAGACATGACAAGGTCACAATTATCGTATTCCAAAGAAAAGAGGGCATTTACTATATTTCAGTAAATAAGATAGTAGCACCTGATGCAGTAAACAAAATTATTGCAAAAATTAAAAAAATTATTTAGAGTGGAGCAAATCCATGGAAACCACGAGCTTGTTTTGCACCATCATCAAATGAAGGCTCAAATAATGACACCATGTACTTGTCAGGATCCAGTACAATGCAGTTTTTTCCTGCCTTGTGAGATACAATTTCTCTATAGATTGTGACATTTTTTGATTTGAGTTCTTTCACTGCAGACTCTATATCCCCTACAACCAATCCAATCACTATTCCATTCTCAATAGATGTTCCCGTGTTAATGGGTTTATTTGCAGGATGTAGTATGACAGTTGCACCTTCTTTTGCCAATTCCACCCAGTTTTCCCTGCTGTTTTTGACTGGCAAGCCAATCACTTCATTATAAAACTTCAGAGATTTGTTCAGGTCTGAGACTGCAAGGATTACACTTCCAAGGTGTCTAATATTCATGTACACAGTAAGTGTTCGCAGTGTTAAAAGATTATGGTAAAACTAGACTACTTGGACCATTGTTTCAGTACGTTCTACGCCTTTGATGTTTTGGATCTCTGTTGTAACGTCTTTTATGGATGACAGTTCCTTAACCTCTATGAGTGCAACTGCATCAAATTGACCACTTACCGCAAAAGAATCATAGACAGACTTTACCAAACGGAGTCTTGCAGCTATGAGTTTTTTTGGAGATTTTACTAGGACTACGGCTTTGACCAACCCATATCTACCTCCACTTCAATCAGAGTCTCTGTTGAAACAATTTCTTTTATCTTTTTAAAATCAATCACAATATTATTGATTTCGTCAATTGTACCCTGAAGAACAACTGCAATGTCAGCCCTTCCTGTCACGACCATTATTTCCCTGAGTATTTTTCTTGCTTTTTTCAAAGAATCTATGACCGAGTCAACCTTGCCGGGTTTTACAGTTATCAAACAAAGAGATCTCACTATACCTGTATTGACATAATCATGGATAAGTCTTTTTGATCAGAACAAATATGAAAAATCTAATCGTCGCTTGCTTCTTGTGAACGTGCTTCTTCCAAGTATGCTTTTCTTGCCTCTAGTTCTGCTTCCTTGTCAAGACCAGTGTCATCTTCAACAACAATTATGCCATCATCTTCTTGAACCAGATCCTCTTTTAGTTTAGTCTTCTCTTTTGGTTTGACCTTTGGAGCTTCCTTTTTTGTCACTTCTTTTTTGGCAGGTTCCTTTTTCTGGATCTCTTTTTTGGCTGGCTTCTTGGTTTCTTTTTTCTTGTCCTTTGTCATAAGACGATTATCCAACAAGTAACATCGTCCTTTTAAACTTGTCTCATTATGGCATTACTAAATAATTTTGGCATAATTTAAGGAAAAAAGCCGAATTTCGTATGTCATCCAATAGTGATATTATTTGAGATTCTTTATTTTTTCAATTATGGCATGATGATCAGATGTGGGTTCGGTTGAAAGAATCAATATGCCATCTTTTTGGAATATGGTCAATAATTTCACTTTTCCTTTTGATTCAACAATCCAGTCAGTATTGCCTAGTTTATCAGTGAACATTTTATCCATCATGGCCTTTACAGAGACCTGGTGATGTGCAAGTGCAGCAAGATCCTTGTCAAGCAAAGGTACAACACCATCTTTTCTTGCAGTAGATACCAGTTCTTCATCAACAATCTTGCCTGCAAATCTAATCTGGATGTCAAGTGCGAGTATTTTTTTGCAATAATTGGCAGTGTCTGCAGATGGGCTCATTTGTATTCAAAATATGTTTTAAAATACCCTATTTAAGACATGTTTTGAATTCCCATCAAGTACAATTAATTTTATTAAACATAGCACCAAACTTGAAACTAAAATGAACAACACCAAAAAGTATCTAGTTTCTGTCCTCGTATCAATATGCATTGTTGGTGCATTTGGCATACCATTAGGAGATCCAAAGTTTTTCATCCAAGCCATTGCGTTAGAATCATCATTTATAGCACTTGCGGCATTATCATTAAGAAGTTTCAGATATGCCTACATCCCAAATTTCATTATCGCAGGCATGGTAATAGTAGGCAATACTGCATCTCCAAAACATTTGGAGATCATGTCAACGTTACATCCATTTTACAACGCAATTGTGTTAATTGTAGGAGGCTACATATTACAAGGATTGTTGCTTGTGACAAATGGAATGGCACTAAAACAGTACAAGAAAACCAAATAGAAAAACAACCCATCCAAGATAAAATATTTTGATTGTTATGATACCAAATTTAGAATTTTTAGGCATACAACATTAGAAAGTAACACTTGTTGAAACAACCTGTAAATATCATATCTAAGAGGTGCCGCCGGCAAGACTTGAACATGCGACAGCTCGGTCTTCAGCCGAGTGCTCTCCCGGGCTGAGCTACGGCGGCACATTTCACTATCCAATTTCAGGGGAATTAAAGTGTGTCTTTTACTTTTCCCAAGCAATATCAGAAATTTTTTTTCTTTTGTTTATTGTTCTCGCTATTACAAAAAGAAGATCAGATAATCTATTCATGTATATCAAGCATGTATTGTTTAGATCCTCTGATTCTGACAAGTGTACCATGTTTGTCTCGGCTCTTCTACAGATTGTTCGTGTTAGATGAACATGTGAGGCAACCAAATCCCCACCAGGCAAAATAAAATATGTTATAGGAGACAGTTTTTCTTCAAGACGGTCTATCTCTTTTTCCAGATAAGATACCATTTCAGACGTAACTCTGTTCGAATTGTTTTTCAAGTCTGGATTTGCAAGGTCTGCACCAACTACAAAAAGATCATTTTGAATTTTTGTCAACAGAACACGAATATCTTTTCCCAGTTTTGATGACAAAATTATACCAATAGAAGCGTTTAGTTCATCTACCATGCCATAAGATGCAATTCTAGGACTGGATTTTTTTACGCGCTTGTTGCCAATTAGACCAGTGGTTCCAGCATCACCTGTTTTAGTGTAAATTTTCACAGATGTCTGACTGGATCACAATTGCCATTTTAATCTTGTTTGCACGATTATTCCAACAAAAATCCAGACTCAAAGATTAAAACAGACACATTTCATATAAATCTCAAATGTTGTTTGATTTTTTCTATCTTGCATCAGAGCTCAAAAGAATACCGCGTAGTGGGTGGAAGAGTAAGGCAGGCATAGAGCATCCTGAATCCGTGGCAGATCATTCTTACGGAACTGCAATCATGGCCATGGTCTTGTCAGATATACACAATCTTGACACTGGAAAGATTCTCAGGATGGCACTTCTTCATGATTTAGCAGAATCCATCATTGGAGATTTCATGCCGGAAGAAATTTCGAAGGAAATCAAGAAAGCAGCTGAAGATGATGCGATGAAAGAAATTCTTGCAAAATTACCAGAAAATATCGCGTATCAGTATGACAACATATGGCACGAATACATGCAAGCAAGTACAAAAGAATCAGTTCTACTACATGAGATTGACAAATTTGAAATGGCCATTCAAGCTGTAAAATATTCTTCAGAAGGTTTTTCAAATGAAAGACTTGGTATATTTGTCGAGTCTGCAAAAAAAGAGATCAAGTCAAAAGAGCTTATGGATATATTGAATGCACTATCATATAAATAACAAGAATCGGTTTTTCAATCATGCAATATTTTGTAGCACTTAAGATGGGTGAGAAGCGAGTCAAAGAAGCCCGTGAATATCTCAATACATTGTGCAATGAGCAAGCCATGCCAGCCTTGGCATTACGGGATAACAAGACCAATGTGTGGGAACCAGTTGGTCAAGAAAATCTTTATGCTGTTTTAAATGACGTAGGAGGATATGTTTTGACGAATTCTACTGGATACATGATAGTAATTTGTGACAAAAATGGAATTTCAAAAGCTCTTGTCAGAAGTTTAGATGCGGAGCAAAAGGACACCATTGTTGCCAAATTAAGATCAGATAATATCGTAGAGCATAAGGGGGATGTAGTCCTTCCAGTCTGATCATATTGCAGAATATCATGACCATTTAGCATCAAGATTAAATTAGTAC
>JARCRW010000091.1 GCA_029850515.1 Nitrosotalea sp.
AACTCACGGTACACTTCCAGCAGGAATGAAACCCGCAGAAGCTCCAAAACCACAATCAGCACCAGAGACATCTAATGTGCATGAACCATCTGCAGGAGAAGTAGCACCTGCATATGCAAAGATAAGCTCAACAGGTTATACAGGTAACAAGTATTTTGCAACAAGAAAGAGATTGTCATATCATCCATCAGACAAACAGTTTACTGGTAATGTCTCAACAACTAGCACTGCACCACAACCAGCTGCAGAACCTGCAAAACCAAAATCTACATTCCGCACAACACTTCCAGCGGGATTTAAAGCCTAATTCTTAAAGGCATCTAGCACTTCTTGTGCATGTCCGGCAGGTTTTACTTTTTCAAAAACTTTTAGGACCTTACCTTTTTCATCTACAAGAAAAGTTGTCCTGTTTACTCCCATGTATTCGCGACCCATGAATTGCTTCTTGCCCCACACGCCAAACTTTTTTGCGACATCTTTTTCGGTGTCTGCAAGTAAAATAAAAGGAACATTCATCTTCTCACCAAACTTTTTGTGAGATTCTTCATTATCTGGACTGATTCCGATTATCTCAATTCCAGATGTCTTGAATTTTTTGTAATCTTGAGAAAATTCCGCAGCCTCTGTTGTGCATCCTGGCGTGAAATCTTTTGGATAAAAATAGACAACATATTTTTTGCCCTTGAGATCTGATTTTTTCACTGTCTTGCCTTCTGTATCCTTTAGTGCAAAATCTGGAACTTGATCTCCTTCTGATAACATCTGAGATATGCTGTATACGATCCCTACTTATTTTTTGTCTACGGGGTTTCGAATGTTTTATATTGTATATTCAGAGGTCAGAGTGATTGATGGTTAATCTCCGTGCCTGGCTTGCAGAGGCAATTGGGACATATGCTCTTGTCTTCTTTGGACCGCTGTCTATCATACTTTCAGTCGCATATTTTGGCTCGGTTCTTACAATTCCATCACTTGTCGTAATAGCACTTGCACATGGTGCTGCCATTGGGCTGATGGTTTACACATTTGGCCATGTTTCGGGTTGTCACATCAATCCTGCAGTCACAATATCGATGCTAGTGACTAGACGAATCAATATCAAGGATGGAATTGGCTATATTATATCTCAATTAATTGGTGCAGTTGTTGCAGCTGCAACACTCAAGGTAATACTGCCTGACCTTGGCGAGAAGGTGCATTTTGGAACTCAGGGTGGACCTAGTGCAATTTTGCACAATAGTGTGGCATCTGGATTTGCAATTGAAGCAATTCTTACATTTTTCTTGGTTACTGTGATTTTCATGACTGCTGTCCACAAAAAGGCACCAGCCGGAATGTATGGACTTGCAATAGGTGGAATGATATTTCTGATACACTTGGTAGGTGTGCCATTGACAGGAGCAAGTGTTAATCCAGCAAGAACTTTTGGACCTGCACTCATCTCTGGTTATTGGGATTACCACTGGATGTACTGGGCAGCCCCGATAACGGGTGCGATAATTGCAGGACTGATAATGAACTATGTCTTTGTAAAAAAGGCTGAAGAAACTGCATAGATTTTTTCTCTGTTTTTGAAATGTATTATAACGGGTCTGTGCTGAATTTTATCTGTGGACCCGTAGCACAGCTTGGATAGTGCGGACGCTTGCGGAGCGTCAGGTCGTGGGTTCGAGTCCCCCCGGGCCCGCCATAACTGTTTTACCGGGCACCTTTTTGCAGAACGACCTTTCCATTAGGTAACGTTCCTACAAACTGCCAACCTTCTGATATCAACTGTTCTGCCTCGTCTGCTGTTGACACTCGCTGACTACACCTGTTTTGCAGCTACCCATGTCCTGGAGCAGCTCTTGCACCAGTGCAATCTCATCATGTGTCATGCCTTCCAGTCTTGATTTCATTTCATGTTTCTTTTTCTCAAGAGGGTCTTCTGAAATTCTGTCAATATCACGCATATTGATAACAACTAAAACTATTGTTCGGATTTCTACGTTGTCACTTCTTGTGATTGGTGTAGTCTCTGCATTCTTGTTAATTTATGTAAGACCAACAAGTCAAGGACCGATTCCAGAACTTGTAGATAAGAATACACTTATCATAATGATAAAAAAATTCAACCCTGATCTGTCCATCTATGACCTCAACAACATGGAACTGTTACACATACACAAAACAGGCCAAGTCTACGTAGTTGACCAAAACACACTCAGAGATACCGATTTGTACCAAGAGAATCTACCTAATTATCCGCATGACCAATACGTGTGGAAAGTACCGTTCACAGAAGAGGCAAGTGTTGGAGGACAACTCAGCAGTACAATTTATGATGCGTCTAGCGGGACAAGGCTTGGCAATATTTTTCCTAGTGCTGATTGTCCACTCGGAGGTCACGAGCAATCAAACAATGGCCATAAAATAGTTTACTTGGTCTACTATGTAATTTCGTCTAATGGAAAAACGTCTTATGTAGACCCCACACTCAAAGGCACTTTTCTTGGAAACGAAGCAGAGTTTGAATTAATCAACAAGACACAAAACTTTCCAGATGTATCGATGATGATGCATATGTATAGCCATGTATGCGTCGATTCATTTCCAACTGATTGGTATTTCAAGAAAGATCCCAACTTTCCTGGCAGTAAAAATGATGTAGAATATCTAGCCATGGGCAGAGGAACCAACAACCAGATAATCATTGTCGACAAGTTTGATTCTGAAGACAGAAACATAGGTAGAATACTTTATTGTGGAACTGATGCGTCTCCTATATATCATGCAAGCATGAGGAAAATTTTTTCTTGTTTTAATTCCACGTCTTCTATTACTTCGTAGGTTGGTGTTTAGACCACCGTATTGCGGTTGACTAAAAAACATTTGTTCGGGAATACGTGCTTGGTTTTAGAAGAATCTTACTGAGAGAATCTACGCCAGTTTTTTATGGTTTGAATGATAAATGATAGCATATTTTGAAAACTCTATTTTCATTATGTCTTGTTGTACTGATAGTCACACCATTGTTACCTTTAGCATCAGCACATGGAGTATGTACTGGAATACCACCACGTTTTGGAAGATTAGATGATGTTCATTTTTCAAGCCAATCAGTTCAAACTGGAGATACAATCATAATAACTGGAAATATTACAACAATGGTACAACAAGATTTACAGGGATATCTTTCAATTCATTCAAGTCCATCTCCACATGCAAGATGGATTGTGATGTCAACAGAACCAAGTGAGAAAATGATTAATGTTACACAATTCTCAAGAGTTCCATTTTCCATGACAATCAAAGCATTGCAACCGGGAACCTACAAACTCTCTCCTGTACTTTACTTACCGGAAATAGGACCTGCATTTGGTATGCTAAATGGATGTAACACAGAACCTGTGGTCACAGTTACAGGCGAATCAATATGCAATACAGGATTTGCATCCCTATTGAAAGCAGAAGACGATTCTTCATTCTGTGTAAAACCTACTACTGCTCAAAAGTTGATTGAGAGAGGTTGGGCAAAGATAACTGTTACAAAGGCAACTTTTGATGTTATACAATCAAACACGACACAAACAAATGCGATGGCAAACTTGGGTAATGATACAGGAATAACTACTATAGGTAATCAGGCATATTATTTTGAGACACCGAATTATTCTCATGACGTTTACTTTAACTCACCACAAATTTCATTTCATGATGTAATCTTTACCTTGTTTCCAAGTGGATTCAGAGGAGGACTGCCAACTAATGGCTGTGGAGGACAATACTATTGGACTGATGTTAAGTTCTCAGATGGCACTAGTGAGTTATTGCATATCTTTGTAGGTTCCCCACAATGTTCTGATTCTCAACCTCCAACCTATTTTAGTACTCATACAAATCCTCAGGCAGGTTTGATATTCTATGATGGAAAAATGAAATTATTGATAAGCGTAGAAGAGAAGTAAAACCCAACAATCTTCTATTTTAGACCACTGGATTGCAGTTGACTAAAAAACATTAAACTTTTGGTAAAATGTAAGAAAATACTATCTAAGGGAATTTGCTTCTTTTAGAACAATCGCACTGCAGCGGTCTACGCCACTTTTTTAAGAAGCCATGCCTGTCCAGTACGTGTAAAACATGAAACCCCCACACCTTGCAATTGTTTTTGCTGTTTTGATTACCGGAATCGTATTAGTTGTTATCATGACCATCACACAAGAGCATCCACCCGGGGTATTATCTGTGAAATCACCCGTATTGCCGCAAAATTATGCAATCGATTACTATGTCAACATGACAAGACAAATTGTACTCAAGCCATTCCAAATTCAGACCATTCCTGTACAAATTTACGCTCCACAAGACAAGCCATTACACGTTAAATTGGGCGTGGCACTGCCAAATAAAGAATCTAATTTTATTGCTACTGGAAATGGCAACATTCCATTTGGAATATTGGCTACATTGAGCAAAAATGAGATTAATCTCCCAGCAACTTCGGAGAATGGTACTGCTGTTAGAGATACTGTTCAATTGACTGTTTTTGCATACTCGTTTACAAGTGGCACATACAAGATAGGCGTATTGTTATACCAAGATGATAACGGAGGAGAGTGGATTTCAAGATTTGTCACGATAAAGGTGGATTAAAAAAATGAAAAGATCACATCTTTCAATTCTGACTATACCCGTCTTGGTGGTGCTTGTTATGGGTATTTTCTATTATACTAATCCATCAAATGCGATATATGGAGGACCTGAGTGCAACGAAAAAAGTCTCCTAGGGTTTCCTCTGGCCTCGCCATATTTTGCCAAAAAGATTGCACTTGTCTCAAATGTTGGAAGTGCAGACCCGTCCAATTTTACGCTGTATACAGTAAACAGCGACGGTAGTGGCAGTCTGGATAAAATCAGTACAATTCCATACCAGACTGCTATTGCAATGTCGTCTGACGGAAACAAGATTGCGTTTCTCAGACAAGTAAACAAGACAAACCAGATCTTTGTTGCAGATACTGACGGTACTGGACTCAAACAGATGACTTTTGACAATGCAATAAAATCTGTCATCGGTATCACTCCAGACGGGAAAAAGATAATCTATAACCACTATGACAGTGCGGGACGGATAAATAATTACGATACCATGGATTCTGGCGGTAAAAGTCACATACAAATTACAAATGATTCATCAAGGAAGGGTTGGCCTGCACTCTCTTTCGATGGTACAACTCTTGTATTCAATGACGAATCCAAGCCTCCACAAATATTTGCAGTAAGAACGGACGGAAGCGATTTCCATCATGTCACAAACGGGTCGCTGTTCTCGCACACCCCGGTGATATCAGGAAATGGTTCCAAGCTAGTCTTTTCAAGAGACAATCCTGCTGATTCCAATTCAAAATATCTATTCACAATAAACACCGATGGAACAGACCTTGTTCAGCTTACTCCAAAACCAATCTACTTCCAGTCCGATTTTACCGTATCCTTGGATGGTTCAAAGGTAGCATTTGATGACGGTTCAAACCTTGCATATTATGTATCCGTGATAAATTCCGATGGAACCGGATACGAGAAAATGACCAATACTGACACGTACTATTCGCACACGCCTCTGCTTTCATCAGATGGTTCAAAGCTGATCTACTCATCTGTTAATCCAACACAGACACTTTTCATGTCAGACGTGAAGAATGGCGGATCACCACTTGAGGTAGATTCTGGTATGATATGGTATGAAAAAGAGATCTCACCAGACACCGCAGAAATCGTCTATCCAAAAATTGTTGACAATACTGAAGAAATTCTGGCTGCAACTTATGACGGAAAGACATTTCCACTGTTTGACAATTCTATTTTCACGCCAAATCCAAACTGTACTATTCCATACGATGGGCCTTCTTCGGGCATTTCGCATCCTCCTCATTTTATGCATATGACAATTGTAGAACCATGGTATGACAAGGTGCCAGGGTGGATATGGGTAGGTATCATTAGTGGTACAGTGATATCATTTTGGATATTTTATTTCAGGCGTTTCAAGGAATGATGAGACCAAGATGAAGTTCAATACAACAATTAATTATGCTGTGATTTACCTTGCAGCAATTTCTATTGCAACATTTGTTTACCCAATTTTTTTCACGGATCTAAACTTTGTCGGACATAGGTATGATTTAGGAGAGTTCTCCCAAGTTGCATACCTGACTGGCGGCGCATTCTTCCATGTTGCAGATGTCGTTCTGCCCATGTTGCTGCCACCAAATGTCATGCTTAGATCTACGATTGTATCTTTTACAAGCATGTCAGTTGGCGTAATTGGCATCGCATCAATACTTGGGCTGGTAAGAAAACAGCGTTGGGCGCAAAGAACTGCAGTAGTGTTAATGTCGATGCAGTTTATTTTTAACATGCTGGTATTTGTCTTTGCAAAAAACCCTTCGTACCTGCTATTTTCCATACCTCCCGGTGTGTTGATTTATTATTTGTCAAAACAATCTGTCAGTAGACAGTTCAAGGGCATGACTGGATTTACCCTGGAAAAAACTGGTCTTCTTCTGGTATGCATTTTAGGATTTAACGTGCTGGTTCTGATGGCTGTGTTTGTTTTCTATAATTATGTTGTAGATGTGCAAGTATTGTATGGGGACATGTCTCCACACACGATGGAAAAGGTAATCGACATGGACAGTATACACAAGTCTAGGCTGGTCCAAAACATTTTGGTATCTGTGACAAATCCTGACGCAACTCACTGCCAGATTACAGATGAGGGGTATCACAAATGTGAGTCAACCCAACTCCTCAAAGTATATCAGATAGACCAGGTCACGCGCGATTTACAAATGCAAAATGCGTTTAATTCAAACAGGTGGGGATTCTACACCGGTACCCAATACCATGTAATTTTTCAGCAAAATGGAATCTATTACCTTATTTTTGTCATGACTCCTGATTTTT
Source organism: Nitrosotalea sp. (assembly GCA_029850515.1). Taxonomy (GTDB): domain Archaea; phylum Thermoproteota; class Nitrososphaeria; order Nitrososphaerales; family Nitrosopumilaceae; genus Nitrosotalea. The sequence continues at coordinate 6,949 of JARCRW010000091.1, forward strand.
GGAACTGGGTAATTTTTGATTTGCTGGTCTCTATGATGGGGACATTGATGATAGTTGCATGGAAGAGGATGGTTTTGAAATGAAAACTCTATACTATTCCATAATTGTAATCGTGGCACTGTCCATGATTTCCACAATTGTGCCACATGCATCAGCACATGGCATATGCACAGGATTGCAAAGTCGTTATGGCAGACTTGATGGTGTAGCATTGTCTAATCAGACTTTACAAACCGGTAGCACTCTTATCGTATCGGGTAAGATAGTAAGTTCTGCAACAAATAACATGACAGGCTTGTTCAGGATATGGTCTAATTCAACCACTATTGGTGTCTGGGAAGTGGTTTCAAAAGAACCATATGGATATAAAATTAATATTTCTCCAAATGATGTAACTCCGTTTTCAATTACCATCAAAGCTCTCAAACCGGGTTCTTACCGCATTTCCCCCCAAATTTATTTCGGGGATCTGGGTGCTATTTCTTTGTCAGATGGATGCCATAGGGAACCCAAAGTCGTTGTTACAGGTAATTCAATCCCGTTGCCAAATTTATCTCCTCTGAAGCAGTTTGAATCAGGAATTGCAGCAAACGATGTAAAATGTATGTCAGGTTTTCAGCTGATTCTCAAATCAGAAGATGGCACTCCTGCTTGTGTAAAATCTGGTACCATAAATGTACTCATTGAACGCGGTTGGGCAAAACCAGAACTTTACTATGTTGATTCTCATGTGAGCCCAAAAGTTGTATTGTATGATCATTTTTATGACGGAATAGACAAAGATAACACAACTGTATCAATCAACAATCAGACCTATTATCAAACTACGCTTAACTATACAGTTGATAATCTAAGAAAGAATACGTCAATACAATTTCACGGTGTTATATTTGCTTTTCCAGAAGGGATCATGGTTACTCCTGGGCAGTATGACAATACTTGATGTGAAATTTTCAGATGGCTCTGAAGAAATCTATGGTAGAAAAATGATGAATTCCGATGGATCCGGTTCTGGTTTTGGAATAGGAATTCCATCGAAGTTTGGTCCTCCTGCAACAACTTCAATCATCGTTCTTAGTAATCATGTGATGCCACAAGCCGGAATTACCATATTCCATGATAAAATCAAGCTATTGGTGAGCAAGTAAAATGAAAACAGCGCATCTTACAATAATTGCAACTTTCTGCAGCTTTATTGGCATCTCTTTTTCTGGGGCATCCGCCGAGGAATTATCCATGGGCGGTCCAGTCCAAACAATTCATTATCAGTTTTCACAAATGGCCGCATCTGGGAATGACGTTTACGTCACATATCAGGAAAATATTGGCAATGGAGTTGGCGCATCCGTGTTCTTTAGAAAAAGTTGGGATTCTGGATCTAATTTTAACGGCATAATTAAATTAAGCAGTGGTACCAACGCCGCAAATCCGTTGGTTGCAGCCTCTGGAAATGATGTATATGTCACATGGATGGAAAATTGGGGAGGGCGTGGAATTTCATACGCAATGTTTGAGCGGAGCTCTGATGGCGGCAATACATTCTCTGCACCAATCAGGATAAGCAATGGTGACGGTGATGCCAACCCTCGACAGATCATCGCAAATGGAAGCAACGTATACATCCTAATTGATTACGCGTTGCATGGAAATACAATGGCCAGATTTTCATTTCTAGCAAGTCATGACAACGGTGCTACTTTTGGAAATTCAATCACTCTGCTGGAAGATACCAGAGGTCTTGCCTATATTTCTACATCTGAAGACGGCAACACAGTCTATGCCTTTGGAGAAGGTAGTGGAAAATGCCCGATAGGGACAATGAAATGCAATTATGATATCTTTCTAAAGAAAAGTACAGACAGCGGTCTGTCTTTTGGAGAACCAGACATAATCAGAACAACAAACGCGCAGATATTTTTTCCCCAGATTGCCTCACCTGATACAAGTGTGTATCTTGTTTGGGAAGAGCGGATAAGCGGCAATTCCAAATTATTTTTTGTAAAGAGCAATAATTTGGGAACAACTTTTAGCAAACCTATTGTCATAAATCAACAAACAGGCGAGTCCTCCTTTCCACACATGGCTGCAAATGGGAAAAACGTGTTTCTAGTGTGGGATTACAGCAACGAATCTGTGATATCAAGCGAGAGGCGCCATCACGACATTATGATTGATTCCCCAGTGTCAGGGTTTTTCTTTACAAAAAGCTCTGATGGCGGCAATAGTTTTTCCGATCCAATAAACTTGAGCAATGCTGTTGGAACTAGTTATTTGTCAAACATTGCCGCATCGGGGAATGACGTATTTGTCTCATGGGGATCTAAATTTGGAGACAAGGAAAATGTCTTTATTCGAAAAAGCATGGACGGTGGTACTAGCTTTGATGATACCATCAAGCTAACAGACGAAAAACAAGATTATTTTCAAAAGCAAATGGTATCATCAGGTAGAAATGTTTACGTTGCAATAGATACTGCTTTTCCTGGCGATGATCTGTTTTTAACTACAAGCCATGATTTTGGAAATACATTTGGGAATCTGGTTAATCTGAACCATGAGGGCCTCTTGCATCTTGGACCGCCATCAAAAGTTCCGGCAGTTCAAGTCTACCCGGAAAACAGTCATGCCGATGACCTGTACAATGCCATCCTTTTGGCAGCTGTTGGCGTGCCCATAGCTATTGGCGTTTCTATTGGCATGTTGTTATTTACTAGAAAAAGAAAATGAAAACCCTACTTAATGTGTAAAAACACTAACAGAATTTGCCTAATTTACAACGTATGTGTTAACGAGTTTAAGAAAGTTAAATACACCATTAAACTTTTGGCAAAATGTAAGAAAATACTATCTTAGGGAATTTGCTTCTTTTAGAACAATCGTACTGTAGAAGTCTACACCACTTTTTTAAACCATGTCTATCCAGTATGTGTACAAAATGAAAATTATATATCTTGGAATCATTCTGGCATTTCTACTAGTTGCAATGTCGGAAGCAAAACCTATTCATGCGGAATCCAGCGGTCCAGTCCAAATTCTCAATGTGCAAGTACAACCAAACATAAAAGTCAACGATACATTCTCACTCAATATGACAATTCTCAACAATTCTGCATTTCCGATATATCTTACAAGTGGTTCCTGTACTCCTGCATTCTCTGTCGTGTTTGATGCTCATGCAAAACAAGTTTACCCAAACATAACATGCACTACAGAGGCGATATTGCAAAAAGTAGATCCGCAAAGTCAGGTAACAATATCAAACGCAAACAAACCCGGGATAATTTATCAAGCAGTGCAACCCGGAACGGCAACTGTAAACATTACGCTTCCATATTATGCAAAAAACCAGACTGCTACAGATTATTCCAATATTTACTATAATGCTTCAAAATCATTTTCATTTACTATATTGAATCAATCCGAAACACCCCCGCAACATGCCTACGGAGGAGGCGGTCCAGTTGTCACAATAACTTTGGACCCGTTAGAACAGTTCAAGTCAGGAATTTCTGCAAAAGATGTTACTTGCAAAGAAGGTCTTCAACTTGTAATCAAAGCAGAAGATGGCTCCCCGGCATGTGTAAAATATGATACTGCGCAGAAATTGATTGAAAGAGAATGGACAACAAATTCTCAAATCGCCTATCCTTGCCCAACGACTGATCCAAGCAAGATATCCGTTGATTTCCCTGTAAAACTCCCAGCCATACTGCCTAATGGTTACTCACTGCAAGGTATTGAGCAAAATGGCAGGATTCAAGTATATGCATATTATGCGAACAAGTCGCTCTGTGCACCAGACCATAACTTTCAATTTCATGATATACAGCTTCTTGTTACAATCGGAAAACAACAGCGGCCGCTACCTAACTTGGAATATTATCAACTAATTCCCCAACTGGTTGGTAGCGAATGGGACATACCGCTAGGTCCCAATCTCATCTCCGAACTCGCAAACGAGGGGATAACTGTTCAACCTTTAGAGATAAATGGCTACAAGGGATTTGGGTGGGTACCTTGGGATACTCCTGTATATACTGAACAATTAGATGTGATAGATCCCAATCGAACAGCAAGTTCGTTATTTTTCTATAACAACAATGATCAAGATGTGTATTCATTAATTGACTTTGATCATCAGTCGGTAGTTCGGCTCTCGAACATTGCAAGGAGCATTCCACCTTAAGTCATTGACAGAAAATGAAAACTCTATACTATTCCATAATTGGAATATCATCACTTTTTGTGTTTCTATTTGTCGCGCTAGCTCCTGTATTGGATAATCTCGAAGCGCATTATCAGGTTTGTGACAAGAATGGTTGTAAAGATGTTATTCAATATGATTCAATTTTGTATAGGTATTATTGTGTTGGTGGAATTTATGCCACATCTGGTCAATTCTGGCTGGGTCAATGCGTATGGAATTCAGTGAGTAAAAATTGAAAACTCTACATCTTTTAGTAATTGTAATTTTAATAATATCGTGCATTATTCTGTTAAATTCTGCCACAGGATTTGGGCTTGCGGAAAAACATTTTGAGGATCAAAGAAATGGTCTAACTTGTAACAATCCTGGTAGCAGTTGTCCATTTCCAGATTTCGAGGATCATATGTTTTATGGGATTGCAGGTCTTGGAATATTTGCATCTAGTGCGATTCTTTTAACATTCAAGGCAAAATCTGTTTTATCTCGTTTGATTTTAGGCATAACCTCATTAATATCGGGAATTCCTGCTCTAACAGTTGGGTTTTTGGCATATGTTAATGATTATGACCACTATGTCACAATAATGGAGAAATGTTCACTTACTCCGTGTATGGGTCCAAATATTTTTTTCAATATGCAGTTTGTCGAGTTTTATGTCATCTACGGGGCAGTGTTGTCTACATTAGGAGTAATTCTTTTTGTCATGTATTTTAGGAGGAAAAAATAGAAAATGAAAACTCTACTTCTTGTAATTTTGATAGTGGCTTGCTCTGTCTGCATTTTATCTACTACTGCAAATCAAGCTAATGCTACCTATGCAATATATTCCAGAATATCTCAGACTGTAGCATCAGGAAATGCAGTCTTTGTAACATGGGATCAAAGCACTGAAAACAACACCTACATTCTCTTCAAAAAAAGTCTGGATGGCGGAACCACATTTGGGAAGACACTAGAAATTGCAAACAATGTGGGAGTTGCAATTGATCAAAGAGTGGCGATTTCACAAAATAACACATACATTGCATGGGGGACAAATATGGACGCACCACACATATTTTTTAGAAAAAGCTCTGATTATGGTAATACGTTTGGGCCTGCACTAATTTTGAGTGATCCATATCCAATATGTTCTGGATTGCATGATATGATTGCCACAGGATCTAATGTCTATGTTTTCTTTAGTTGTTACAATTCCACATCAAAAGAGGGAAGCATTGTTTTTAGGGCAAGCCATGATTATGGTAATACGTTTCAAAATCCTGTTATAATTTTCAAAGGAAATAGCATCTCCTCTGGTAGTGGTGTTTCTGCAGTGGTCAATGCAAGCAATATTTACCTTGCATTCCAAAGCAGCGATGACCTATCGCATCCATCTGATGTAGTATTCAAAAGCAGTCATGATAGAGGCATGTCATTTAGCGATTCGCTTACTCTGAGCAATGGTACGGCATGGCATACATATCCTAATGTTGCATCCTTTGATAATCATGTGTATGTAATCTGGGTCAATTATGATGGTACTGATTTCAAAAGTCTGTTATTGAGGAAAAGCGATGATTATGGAAAAACCTTCGGTAATGTTATCATATTGCGTGAAACTGCACCAGAATTTGGCATAGAGTCTATTCCATCCATAATTGCAAGTGACGGTAAAGTCTATGTCAAGTGGCAGGAAATGAATTTTCCACTAGACTCAAGTGAACAGAAACAAAGCGTTATGCTTACTACCATCTCAAACAATGGGAACAGTTTTGATACTGTGTCTGATGTATCTGGAAAACAAACTTTTGATCTTAGACACAGTGAAATTGCCTCCGCCAATCATAATCTTTACTTGATGTGGCCTAACGTGACAAATCCTACCTTTGACACTGTAGGAATATTCTTCAAGAAAAGCACTGACTGGGGCAGTACATTTGGAAATGCAATTGATCTTAACAAGAATGATCCTTTGCCCATTCAAATGGGGGATCCTCATCTGGTTGCATCAGAAAATAATGTTTACGTAACAGGTGACTCGGTAGAAAAAAGTCATGATATATTTTTTATTGCAAGCCATGATGGTGGTTACACCTTTGGCAAGATGGTTAACATTGATGATTTTAATCCTACTGGTGTTATTGTACCCACAGTTGATTCTCCATTAAAGCAACTCAAGTCAGGTGTTGCACCTGAGAACATCAGGTGTCAAGATGGACTTGAGCTTGTGATAAATTCCCAAAAATCTCCTGCATGTGTAAGACATGTACATCTTCCAAGGCTGTTATCAAATGGTTGGGTTTATGGTATTGATGATGCTGCTGAAGTTGCAAGCAAAAAAATTCAAGATGTTCTTGTGATACATGACAAGATACATGAAGGCGATGGGCTTGTTCCAGTAACTGTTACCGAAGTCATAAACCATGCAGAATCACTTGATTCTGTAATGGACTGGAGTTTCATACCTATTGGGTATGATGGAGACAACCGTGGAACCTCGTGGGACTTTATCCCCAATTCTTACCCGCTACCGTCTGGAGTCACAGATGGGAAAGGCAATGATGTAATAGACAAATCGCGAATGCCTGAAAACTTTGCAATTACCTTGGAATTGCGTCTCTATTCTACAATATGCGGTTCTACAGAAAAGGTCATGGGAGAGGGAGGTCATCCATTCTCGCTTCCAATAAAAAAAGGCAATCCTGTAGTCCTTGTTTACAGCGGTGGAAGGGGAATACTTCCTGATTCAAGTGGCACGTACACTGTAAACTTTGTATCTTTGTTTGAAACCAAGGTAGAATTTCCTAAAAGCGCGCATGTGATTTCAAACCAGACTCAATCATGTTTTCTTGAAAATAAAATAGATAATTTCACAAAAGCATTTTACACAAAAGCTGCTTTCACAATGGATTAGAAAATGAAAACTTTACACATTACAATAATCATAATTCTTGTAATGGGAATCAGTTATGTAACTGACAAAAGTGTGATGGGGTATGGCTTTTGTTGCGCACATACATCATCAGAACCATACACACCTCCATTAGAGCAATTCAAGTCTGGAATTGATCTTTATCACATAAAATGCAACAATGGTATGATTGCAGTTGTGAAGTATGATGATAATCTCCCATTATGTGTTAAATTTGATCATATTGAAAAGATAAAGGCTCGTGGAATATCGTTACTCCTAAACGTACCAGATTCACAACCCGCAGGTCTTGCAATTGAAGGATTGAATCATTCCTACTCGATAGGCCAGAAAATAGATTTCAAAATAAAATTCAATGGAACTGCACTTAGATGCGATGACCCACGAATACTTGTGACTGATTCCGATGGTGTTATTGTGTGGTCAAGCAATACAGTTGTAGTATCTTGCGCACCGGCAGACAACGAAGGCTACAAACAGTTACAAAGACATGCAAGCGATTTTGGAGATTTGAGAATAAATGACAATTCAGGATGGCACAGGCTTGTTGTGGTATTTAATGACAAGACACTGACAAGAGATTTTTGGGTTGACTCGAAAGAAACTCATATTGTGATACCCAATGGATTTTCTGAAAACAAGACAAGTTTCCAACCAGAAAATGTCATAATAAAATCAGGAATGAATGATACTGTAGTATGGCAAAATGATGATTTCATACAACACCAAATAATTGCAGACAATTACAGCAATCCTGATTTTTACGATAGCACACATTTTGATCCACGAAACAACTCTACAATAGGAGCTGGGCAACACTTTGTATATTATTTTAATACCCAAGACTATGGAACATTTGGGTACCATTCCGAGTCTGGGCAACATGGAATGATAACCATATTGCCACCTGACACTCAGCGGGCTCAGCTTCAGATCCAGCATACGCCGACTCCCTTTGAAGGCCACTACTCAAACTATAGGATATCCATAATGAAAGGTACCAAAGTTTCATGGGACAACATAGACAACATGACACATACAATAACAAGCAGCACCGGTGTCTTTGATTCTGGATTGATACCCCCGCGAACAAGATTTACACTTGATACATCTACGCTCTCTCCGGGATATTATGATTATTTTGATAAACTACATCCAAAACTGTCAGGAGGATTAAGAGTAATGATTCCAACAACAGAAAATGATATCATGTTAGTTCAAGCTGCAAAAAATCTCGTAGAATCACAGACGTTTATGGAAAAATACCCCAATGCTCTAACATACGTACAGCACGGTTATTATGATTCAGTAGTGTTTATTGTTGAAAAACAAGTGTATCCATCAAATCCAGCAGATGATGGAACAAGAGATCTTAGACTTGAAGTGACATATGATCCCAATCACAATCTCAAGAACATTTCAATTGTTTGCGGGGGACCTGTTTCATTAGATGCATCAGATGTTGTAAAATATCTAAACTCTGAATCCTGTCTTAAGCCAAATTCATAAGAAATGAAAATACTACATCTTTTTATTCTATTATCACTTGGAATATTTGCCATCCTTGGAATCTACTCTAACGCATATGCAACATGTGTTTTTGATAAAAATGGTTTACCAACATCATGTGCGGGTCCTCCTGTCTTGCACATGACAGAAAACTCGCAAAGCAACAGGTATGCAACTAATGACACCATAACAATTTTTGGCCAAATAGATAAAGTGCTTTTGGATCAGGATAATTACAAGGCTCAAATTGAAATCTACAATCCAGACAACATCCTGTACAAGTCTGATCAAATCAGCGTAAACCAAAATGGCACATACTCGTATTCGTTCAAGATCACTGGCATTCTTGGAGTCTCTGGATGGTATAGTGGAAAGATTATTTCCACTCCCACCGAATGGGTAGGGATTGGTTTCAATTATGAATCATCTCCATACTATCTGATGATTGGAAACACGACTTTTCCAATCACGTACAAGATTGACGGAGGCAGAATCAATTCAATAGATGTAAACCCTCACGAGAACTCTATAACTATACACACCAATCAAGTACGATGGATGACTTTGGAGCTACCAAGAAATCTGCTTGATGCCAAGGATGACAAAAATAATGATACTTCATTTCTAGTCTTTACAAATTATACCGTAACTAATTTTCAAGAGATTAATTCAGATGCAAACACAAGAACGTTGACATTAGAAGTGCCCCCGATAGCAACACAAAATAACATAATTGAAAGGGAAAATGCAGGAATCAAGATAATAGGCACAATACTTGAACCACAAGTAAACCGCGCTACTATTCCGTATCATGTTATACCACCTATCTTGCAGCAAAAATCGGGAATCCCGATAAAAGAGATTGACTGTGCCGATGGCTTTCAGCTAGTGGTAAAATCGGACGGAAACATCCCGGCATGTATAAAACAGGATACGGTTGGTATACTGGTCCTGCGTGGATGGGCTTCAATCAACGACCTACCTTCCAATCTTGTCTGCAGTCAAGACTGTAAAAATATGGTGGAAAAAGTAGGATACACATGTAATACAGAAGGCAATATTTTTTCATGTTACATGCAAAACTCTGCAGATGTTACCAAGATTACCATACCAAATGGTGCATCAAACTCTCAATCTGACACACCAAATTATGTCCCAAACAAGATTACCGTAGTCTTGGGAATAAACAGCACGGTACAATGGTACAATCAAGATGATGTCCCAAGTAGTGTTACAAATGATCGAAAAATTTTCGATTCTACTTCCATCCTACCAAACCATTCTTGGATATTTGTTTTTGACAGGCCGGGGATCTATTGGTATCATAGCGAGTCACATCCCTGGATGCATGCTGAGGTAATCGTTTTGCCAGATGAATCTGTACCTGTCATTCCAAATGGGCCAAATCCAGTGAGGTCTGATTAAATGAAAACTCTGCATCTATCAATAGTATTTGGTTCTGGAATTGCTGCTGTAGTTGCAGTTGGAATCTACATTTTGATCTTTCCAAGTTCTATTGCTTCAAACTATGACAGTCCGTCTTGCAATCCTGCACCGAATACTTCAAGAGACGAAATTGCATTGAAAAAAATAACCTGGTTGTCTGTGATGGAGATAGAAAAAAACCAGACAAAACTGGATTGTACATCACTAACTGATGAAACTTTGTCTAGCTTGCCTAAACTTGAACAGTCGTTAAATGGAGCAGATCAATGCAAGCAGGGAAAAGATAACATTTGTTCATTTCCTAGCGGTATTGGCATGATCATGATATCTGATGGAATAATACCAGTCGAAGATCAGGTAAACTATCAAGCCAGTCTAACGCAAGATGAAGCACATGTCTTATTGGATAATGTGAATCTTGCTTCAAATGGAAATCTGGTTGTAGGGGATGTAAAATATGACAGCAAGTATTATCAAATTATATTATTTTCAAGCGACAAACCAGGTTCTAGTCAAGTATATCCAAGATTTAATCCAGAACCGGGCTATACTCGGGATAACCTTGCTAAGGGAGAGTCGATAAATTATACCATAACATTACAAACCTTGGCAACCTTTGGAGGACCGGTCAAAGTAGAACTGGATCCAAAAATTTCTACACTTGATTCTGGACTTGATGCAAAAATTGTTCCAAACATACTTTTCATACCAGAACGAACCAGTGTAAACGCAACTATGGTTGTAACGGCTGGACAAAATGTACAAAATGGCATATACGATATTGGATTTTCTGGAAAAGTATCTAATGGTGGATTTTCTGGAGGGATGATTCAAACAGAATGTCCATGCATAAGAATTGGTAATTCCGATTGGACAATTAGCACATTTGAAAGTGGTGGTGGATATTGGGGTGGAAAGGATCCCCCGTCTTGGTTGCGAGTTGAGACAATCACTGACAAGCAAGTTTATCATATTGGAGATGTGGTGGAGATTAAAAATTTCATAGTAAATGACAGTCCAAACAAAGTTAGGCTAGACAATGAACCACGGCTATTTGTTCATGTGTACAATCAGGTAAATGGTACGGGGGCATACCGATATTTCTATGGTATTGATGCAATAAATGATGGAAAGCCAATAGTGCTTGAGCCGCATTCTGTAACCCTGATTGCAAGACCATTTTATTGGGATCAAAGCGACCTTCGGATTGACTCTGTTTTGCACAAGGTGGTGCCTGGAAAATATCACGTTGACATGAGCTTTGGAAGTTATAATGGAACTGTTTGGGCTAGTGACGTTTCAATAGTGATAAAGTGATCATGATACGTGAAAACTCTACCCATTGCAATTGTTATGATCTTGTTTTTTTCAATAACTCTTACAAGTTATGATTATCATGTATATGCACCAATCATGCCAGAATCAACAGAACAGCTGTACAATGAAAGTGCAATAATTGTAGTTGGAAATATAGTCTCGGCACATGAAATTCAAAATGGCACCAAAACAGAATATGTCATCCAGCCACAAGAATATCTAAAACCTGCCAATTTTGAGGACGCGACCAAGCCAATAGTTGCACAAGGGATAGGAAGTAAGACTCATCGTTTAATCTATAATCCAGTGTATGAAGTTGGGGATAGAGTACTTTTCTTTTTACAAAAAAAAGATGACAATTATGTAATATCATTGTATTCAATTTTTACAAAATCAAACTGCAACGGAAAACAATTACTTGCACTGAATTTTTCTCCCGGTGATTTTTCTGTCACACAAGAAAATAACACCTACGAAAAAATGTTTACAGGAATACCTGTCAACATAACTGCATATGTTCATAATAATCCTGACCTAAAATCAAGATACGTGAATGTTAACTTTATAGTTCACACTCCACGGTCTGATCTTGTTCTGACCGAAAAAAGGCATGTGCACATTGATGCATGCAAGGGATTTGCATCATCAAGCTGGAGTTTTGTGCCCATGATCTCTGGAAGATATGGAGTCGGCGTGACGTCTTATGATGAAAATGGAGTAGGATATGGCGGAGGATCTTTTTGTTGCATTAAGATGGTTGGTAGAAATTATTCCTCAAGTGAATCTAACATGTCACAATCTCTTGAAGACAATCTTGGGTTGACAGGACCTCCTAGGAGTTCGCTGTCCTCATCTAATGTTGACAATAATTCATGGCTATCGGTGATTGGACTTGGTGGTATTATTGGGGGTGTCGCAGTTGCAATTTCCATATACGTGATGAGGTTTAAAAAATAAAATGAAAACTATACACCTTTCATTATATTTTTAAAGTATGGGACCAAACGAAGTGAAAAAACATGAAGGGTATGAAAACAGTCACCTAATTTTTTACCTATGCGATGTGTAGTTTATCTTATTTTGATGTCTTATTCTTTTTATAGATCGTACTAACATTATATCATATATGCAACATTCCACCTCCACAGTATCTAAAAAGACATATCAAGTAATTTTAGATAAAGATGAAGATGGCATGATATTTGCAAGATGCAACGAACTTCATGCTAATGCGGAGGGAAAGACAGAAGCCAAAGCAAAAGATGGCATCAAAGAAGCAATCGAATTGATGGTAGAGGATCTAGGCAAAGACAAAGGTTATAGTCTTAAATTTATTCGCAAATATAGTGAGTAAACTTCCTCGAGTTTCTGGTAATGCAATAATAAAATATCTTGTCAACAAGAAAGGATTTTGTATATCACATCAAAAGGGAAGTCATGTTTCATTACGTAATGACGATTCGAACAGATTTACTTCCGTACCAGCCAAGAATGATGAATTGGGAATTGGTTTAACCAAACAAATTTTGGACGATTGTGGAATAACACGGGATGAATTTACTCAAGACTATCAGAATGGACTGATAAAATAGAATCAGAGATTAGGAAATGAAAACTCTACACTATTCCATGATTGCATTTGGTCTTATTGGAATACTCATATTTGGTTTATCTAGTGCGCAAGCTCAAAACTCGACTGAATCATGTGTAAATATGACAGAACTTGCAAAGTCAATAAATCCTCCAGGCAGTCCTGAACTTCCGATGTTGAAAAATTATACACTCCGGTGTACGACCATGTCAGGATCTGCTATACAAATGGATTATGTACCAAAAGTTGTATCTGTTATAAATCCGCAAACAAATCTTAATCCTCAATCAATGATTAAAATGATTCCTGATTCTGGAAACAATTTGTCCGTAATATTGCACACCGGTCAATCTTTACATGTTCCAGTCAAAGTAAAAGTCAAGGATGGATACAGTACATCATCGATACAATTTTCAATGGTAAATGTTCCACCACGAGTTCAATCTTGGACAGATCCTAGAGATTCGGGATTTTTTACAAATCCGCCTATTAACGGAAGCCTTGCCAATGCAACAATTAATGTATATGTGGATTCGGGGGCAAAAGCAGGAACTTATGACATAGGAATTGAGGCTGACGGTTCAATGATGGACTCTTCTGGAAAATATATTGAATTGAACCAATCAGAAATTGGTACATTACACCTTACTATATCTGGTCAAGATAATATCTGGTCTGATGTAGGTCTTCCTGACATGCATATGGATACTATATGTTCAGATATGGGTACTGGCAAGTTGTGCTCGGGTTTTCCATCGTATGAGGAATATCCAGTTACTGTATATGGTCAGGATCAAAAGGTTACGATGTCAGTGCCTGATTTACCCGCCGGAAAATATGTTCGATTTGTTCCAGGAAATGTAGTTGCAACACCAAATGGCACTATGCTAAAGATGATAGCATCTGGAATTGTCAAGCCGGGAGCTCCAAACGCATTGTTCACGCCAGTTGTCACAATTATTGCCCAGTCATCTGATGGTGATGAGGCTGCAAGCTATATTCCAATTGCAGAAATACAAAATCTCATGGTTATACATTCTCCTAAACCAATAGAATTTGGTGGAAATTTTGGGGGAAACGGAGCTACAGGGTTTGGAATTTATGGTGTAGTATATGATCCAATAAACTATACTAGTAATCCATTACAAGTAAAACTATCTGTTCTTGGGATGGATAATGGAACTAGGGTGGTCCCAATGCCATCATGGTTATCTGTGTCAATCCCTGAACCGTTATTTGATCTGACACCCACAATTCCATATTATATTTCACTTAGCTTTTCAAGCAATAGTGCACCACTTGGAACATATCCTGTTGCAATCAAGGAGGATGTGGGAGATTCTAGTTTTGTGCAAGATGTAATGATAAAAATCTACAATCCCTCAATGTATCACGGAGAAGTGCCACTAATTACCTCGCCTTCCCCTTCAGATGATGCATCACCTAGTGACGAGGCAAATATGGTTATCTTGTTAGAAGTAGGGATGCCAATAGCTGCTGGAATTTCTGCTGGTGTACTATTATTCTCTAAGAAAAGAAAATGAAAACTATACACCTTTCAATAATTACACTTATGCTTGTGATCCTTGGAACGAATCTATCATATGGGCAGTATGCTGTAACAGGTCCCTTTCAGGGATTTATCACCGTAAAAACTGACAGAGCTGCCTATGATTACGGAAATACAGTAACCATAGAGGGAAATGCCATAAAATATGGAACAATAACAATGCAGATTTTCGATTCAAACAACCAGCCAATAATGCATGATGAGATAGAACCCCGCTCTGGACATTATTTAGGATCATATCTCATATCAGGTCCATTGTGGAAGTCAAAAGGAACCTACACAGTTACAGTTCAGCAAGATTCATTTTCATACGGGAGAACAATCTTTTATTTTACCGGCAATGGCAAGTCTGGAGATATCACAGGACTGCCGTCACCACAAAACCCTCCATTGATAATAATCCAGGCTGAGTTTTACGGACCATGGACGCATCACGCGCATTCATGTATTGGAGATGGTGATACTTTTGCAAACCAGTGGTTTGATCTTTACAATCCAACATCATATGAGATCCAAATCAAAGGGTATGCACTTGTCATAGGAGAACAAAGTGAATTTGGAGGAACCGAAACTTCAAATGGATGGATTGATCTGCAACCTCACCAAAGATGTACATATGCTCTACCATGGGTAGAGCAGGCATCCATACCTGACCCAAGAAACGTTGTCATATCATTTGGGTACAATTACAGCACTGACAGATACAAGATCACAACACCTCCATTGACTGACACCTACAATGATTCCAGAACATGGAATCTCGTAGACAAGAACTGGCAGTTTTTTGCACCCAGTCCATTGAAACAGATATCATCAATGATAAAACCAGATGATGTAACTTGTAACAATAATCTCAAGTTAATGATGTATCAAAACAAGACTGTCTGCATAAGCCCAGATCATGTAGCAAAAATGTCATTACGTGGATGGAGTACATACAAAAAACCAGAATACATTCCTGTGTTTGATAGAGTATACAGCAGTGGACCCGGATTTGGTTGCCCATTCATATTTCCAAACGCCACGATTGTAAACTCGACAGGATTTGAGACCTACAACTATTCTGGAATATTACATTATATCTTGAAACCTAAACAATCAGGCTCTTTTGCCTACAACATCTACAGCGATTCATACAACCTGGATCCTCCAATATTCAGCCCAAGCAAAATAAATGTGACAAATGGTGCTGACATTTACTTTCAGCCTGACGCACGTCATGAAATGAAACAAGATACAAATTCTACAATCAGGATTTGGTTTAACCAAAAATCCGAGATAATCGACCATGATCAATATGTTTCCGTTGTAGCAAAGATATCTGCAAATGAAGATACTCCAAAGGGAACATACTGGCTGAATTTTGTCCCAGGAGGATGTAGTCAGTTGCCACCAATACCTATTGTAATAGGAAACAAGACGGATGCAACAGATATTCAGTAAAATCTACAAAATATTATCTATACAAGTTCTACGTCATTTTTTTAAACTAGAAGAATATTGCAGAGACAATCTACACCAGTTTTTTAAACCGTGCCTGTCCAGTACAGATACGGAATGAAACCTCTACATCTTTCAATCCTTGTGATTTTGATTTTGATATTCGTCATACCTGATCATAATCTAGCATCAGCACAGAATCCAGATGTAGCATGCGGGTGGCATCTAAGGTTTGACAAGCCCGAATTCAATGAGACTGACGTGATCCCAATCAAGATAAGAGATCCATGTTATCCCCAAGAAGGTAACGCCATTACCGTAACCGTCTCAGATGGAGACACGACAGACATCACGGGAAAATACCTAAACCAGACAATAACGGCAACAAATTCTACGGTTATAATTAATTTCAAAAAACCAACAGATTCACAACAGTACAGGTTTCTTGTAGCTCTGAAATTTCCTCCAAACACTTACCAAAGTTGGGGAGTTGGAGAATTCATATTTACAAAACCAAATGCAAGCAAGCTTACAATTGTTGATCCTTTCATATCTTCCAATAATGTAAATGGACATCGAGTAATACATGCAAAACTCATTGATGGACTTGATAATCCCGTAACAGGTGCAAAATGGGGTGTAGGCATACATGTCGATTTGCTTATCCCTCAATGCGACTATGTGAACAAGTGTTTGATTCCTAATCTTGACCTGACACCGAATCCTTCCAATCAAACCTTTAATGGATTTGTAGATGTTCCAAATGACCTTGCATCTGGTACATACCATGCAGTTTTCACAGCAAAAAGCTACTATGGTGGATATCAGGTAACAAGTGTAGATGTACCTGTTTCTGTAAACAATGATGGTATAAACGATGCTTCTATTCCAGAATTCCCTTATGCTATGCCAATTTTACTTGTTAGCATAACTTCTACAATTGTATTTTATAGAATAAGATTTAGAAAATGAAAACTCTATCAACAGTTGGAATAATCTTGATAGTTGGTGGATTACTTTTGGCAATATACGGTTATGAATTATGTGCAAATTTTATCTGTCTTGGTTCTCACTGTCCAAGTTGTGAAACGGCTGAACCTATTAGTCGTCTTACAATCTATATTGGCATTGCTGTAATGTTGGGCGGCGTAGGTTTTTTGGTTTATTCGTGGAGAAAGTGATACCATCTGTCAAAACATCAATGAATTCTTTTATAATTTTACCATTGTTTTAGGGAATCAAATAAGACAGTATTGTATCAGAACTTGTAAGACTCTATTTTGTGATCTGTTGTGAAATAACATTTGGCTCAGTCCTCTCTTTCTACTCTGGAAGAAACCTACGCCACTTTTTTAAATCATACACAGTACAGTACATCTCAGACGTGAAAATCATATATCTTGCAATGGTAATGACGTTGAGTCTATCTGTCACACTTCTGGTTACAATTCAGCATGCATCTGCAGACACCTGTTCTGCTAAATTGACATCGTATAACGCACCACAATTTTACCTACTCTCAGACGAGGTTTTTGTTGGAACTGTACAACATATTGACAATGCCACAAATCATCAGTGGAAAGTATACTTTACCGTAGACAAAATTTGGAGAGGCACAGTAGGCCAAAAACCATTGATTGTAATGACAAATGATCTTCAAGGATGCGGATACTCCATAGCTCAGGGAGAAAAATATCTTGTTTATACAAACGGTTATCCACCTTTTTTTAATACGGTATGGAGCAAACCCTACGCAGACGCACAAAATGACATTGCCATCATAGATGATCCAAAGTTCCAGTCTGATGAAAAGGCCCAGGAGGAGCTAAACAAAAAACTGGTGATTGCAAGAGATGCCATATCAAATCTTATGGAAAGCAAGATGAGAACCATACCATTTAATTCAGTAGGAGTTGATGTGATAAACTCTACACTTGACATTGGCATTGATTCTGCAAAAGCTGTCTTGTCAGAAGAAGAGTATGAAAAGAAGATCAAAGATATTATTGGTGATATACCAATAAAGATCACATTTGGACAGATTGTTACAGATGCACCTATTCTTGACACGCTTTCATCTAAAAACTCTGTACCAATATCATTGTCTCCACTGCAACAATTCAGGTCAGGTGTTGCAACAAATGATGTAAAGTGCAGAGAAGGTCTTATGTTAATTGCAAAAACAAGTGACGGTTATCCTGCATGTGTAAAATCTGATACATCAAAAATTCTGATAGCTCGAGGATGGGCTACAATCCTCGGCATATCTTTTGGAGGGCCAACATATGTCATTAATGATACTCGAGTATCTCAAAAAGAAAATTCTACGTCTGCTCTCAAACTTTACATGTATACCAATTCCGATATACTTCAACCAGGACAGTCAATTGGTATCACAATTTCAGTCAACAACACGCTTGAAACTCCTGTAGATGTTGCCTCGCAAAATAACTGGTCATATTCCGGTGCAAATACGGGACCATGTTTTACAATTGGATATGGAGTTTCAATTCTTGATGGATTCTATGATGAAAACAACATGTCTGAAGGCAAGATCCTAAATTTATTCAATCCAGGCATCTTGTGTCCGTTTGTACAAGAGACTGCCAAGGCGTATGAATTCCAACCCCACAGTGGTTATGTAAAAGAATCACAATGCAAGTCAATCGAAGGCATACAATGCAGAACTGACATGTATCAAATGGGACAGGATTACAAATTTGATGGATATTGGGATGAAGGAGTAGTCAAGCCTTTCACGTCTGGCATGTATACTATAGTTGGTGCAGATGAATGGGGTCATGTAGCACTAGATCATTTTGTGGTAACTAACAGCACAACATTTGCAGGAAATCTGGGTTCCATGTCATGTCCCCTGATGTACGGAGGAATACAGTTTGGTGCATCAATAAAAAACTTCACAGGGTTTGCACATTATTACAACTCTGAACAATATGGAAACCTGTTTTTCTTGCATAAAGGATCGACTGGAACAATCAATGTACAGTATGACGCTCCTGTCAATGCTTCATGGTTTCAAAATAATAACAATGAATCGATTAACATGACTAATGGTGCTGCACTATATTATATGGCGAATGAAACAATAGGGAAGACTACAATTCCTTTTGCCGTTTCGCTTTATAGTGGTGAGACTGGGTATCATTCACAAATCTGTCATTATGGAGAACAACCCCGAGGAGGTTTTGCAGAGCCTTGCAATGAAGACAACAAAGGTGACATACCTACAGGTGAACTACCTTATGCTTCAAAACTACTCAAACCAGGTATAATGACATCGTTTGAACCAAACTCGGTAATGCTGTATCCTGGAAGCACTCCTGTCTTTACTACTACTGTTTTTGTCTCCCCTGATGCAATAGCTGGAACTTATTGGTTATCACTTGAGAGGAATCTATGTGGACCAGGAGTTCTTGTCAGGCTTGTTATTCTGCCATAATGATGAAAAATGAAAACTCTACATCTTGCCACAATTGCATTTGTCCTTGTTTTGTCAAGTCAACTGGCATATGCAACTACATATGGTGGACATTTGGGTCCGATAACAATTCAGATGCCATTTATGAAAACAAACTCTACTGGCACAATTACAATAAAGTATGTAGTCTATTACCCACATAATGACACATTTGATACCACATTTGCAGTATATGGTGGCAAGTTACAAAATCCTGAACCTCTCACATTAAAGGACCTTACAATTAACACAGAGCCTAAATCAATAAACCTGCTTGAAAATAATACAGTAACATATACCATTGTTGCAAAAAACAATATCAAAGGAGTATATGGCATTGCTCCAATTTTTCCTTGCGGCAAATATCCACTGGTTGTGGGATTAAACGAATCAGAAATCATGCCTTCAACATTGTTTAGACTATCCATGCCGATTCACTGTCCTGTGATATCAAGTGACGCACCGGTCAGAAAGATCATAAATTATGACGGAATAATATTGAAAAATGTTACAAGGACACAGGACCAGTTCAGTCCAATAGAACAAATTCAGCTTGGATCAAACTCTACCGATGTTCAATGCAAGCAAGGGCTTGATCTAATAATAAAGACACATGACAATATGCCAGCATGTGTAAAACCGCAAACAGCACAGATGTTGATCATGAGAGGATGGGGAACATTTACTGGACCATCAATTGATAATGCATATGATCAGAAAATGAATGGAACGCTTTCTGGTACTGTGTCATCATATGTGTACGGTGGACCTTTAGGAGGTGTAACAAATAGAAGTGCTAACTATGAGGTGTTTGTGTATGCTCCTGATGGTATCACAATGGTAGGGAAGACTTTTTCTGATGACGATGCGCATTATTCATTACATCTCCCAGCTGGAGAGTATATCCTCTATACTTACAATGAGATTAAGCAAAAATATGCCGTTTCAGTGTATGCGGGTCAAAATTCCATTTTTAATATAAAATCCAGCATTCATGTGCCCTGATTTATGCCACGACAAAGTTGTTAAGATGTTAGAAAATGCTGGTATGAAAATTGGATGGAAATGGAGCGCAAAAATGAACTGTACAGTAGCGTGTCCGGCCCAGTCCATCCCTTTTTAATCTAGAAGAATCATACGCTGATTTTTTAAGAGATGTGAGTCCAGTACGTGTACAAAATGAAATCATTGCATCTATCAATAATTGTAATTGTAGCATCGTTGGTACTGCCAACAGCTTTTGGATCCGGAATAAACACCATGCCAGATCCTAAATTTCATGCAGTTCTTGATAAGAACAATTACCAAAATTCAGAAAAACCCGTCTTGTCTGTATTTACAAAACCAAACGCAACCATCAATTTACTTGTACTAGATTCGCATGGATTACAAAAACTAGATAAAAACATCACACTTGAAAACGGAACTATGATCTATTCATTTGACATATCATCTTACAGTCCAGGAGTTTGTTCTGTCATAGTTGAGGAAGGAACGGATGAAATTAAACTAGACTTTACAGTAGGACTTGCACCAACAGGCGGCGGGATTGTTCTAAACACTGATAAAAATTCATACTTTCCAGGAGACAATGTTACAATATTTGGATGGTGGAATTCAAACACAATGATCAAGTTATCATTGATTGATCCTGATGGTGTTTCTGTAAAATCTATGCAAATATTTTCAGATAAAACTGGTCATTTTTCTTCATTTGATTTTAGCATCCCGAGTATTGCAACTACTGGAACATGGAAAATTTATGGAACTAGTGGAGTGAATAACGTATCCGTAAATCTTACTGTGGAAAACATTCTAGGTGCACAAACGGATAAAACGATTGTACTTTCACCGTTAAAGCAATTCAAGTCAGGGATCATAGCAAAGGATGTCAGGTGTAAAGATCCTCTAATACTTGTGTTGAGCATACATGACACCCCAGCATGTCTTAATACGGTTCACCTCACCACATTGTTTTCAAGAGGTTGGGTCAAACAAATAATGGAATCTGAAAAATTATTCCGAGAGCTTCCTGATAGTATGGCAATGAATTTTTTTCCACCCATCAAAACGAACGCAACTGTACTGATTGACAAAGACATTAGCACAATAGGTTTGCCACTTCATACCATGTCTAACAGCTCCCAAGGAATAGCGTTTGTACAAAATGACAAGTTTGGAATGGAGACTAAAGTATACGATGACCACCATCTTCTTCTTACCATGTACAAGGGCAATACAACAACTGGTACAATCATAGCAGCAATGGCAACTAACATAAGTTCTGAGAAAATCACAATACAAAATTTTGGGTTGGGTGGAAGTTACTATTTTTCCTTTGACAATAGTGGGAGTGAAACTCCATTGCTACAGGTAAATCCTATAATAGAAAAGGATAGTTCTGTATCTAGTCCTACTTTACCAAGTCCCATTGTACTTGAACCACATCAATCAATAACGGCTTATTTCAACGGCACATTTGTCACAAGAGGTCTATCCTTGAACAAGTTTTCTGCAAGCATAGGATACGATTTCAATGAATCAAATAAAACAAGCAGTTTTTCTGTATCGGACCAATTTCTAAATGTTAAATCATAGGATTGAAAAATGAAAACTCTACAGATTCTCATGATTGGAATTTTTGTATTTTCTACATTGTTGTACATAAAACCAGTCCAGGCAGACAATGAAAGTGGTGCTGTAATTGAAAATATTCAAACGCTTCCAACCTCAATTATAATTGGGCAGACATTTAAGATAAATGCAACTCTGGTAAACAACTCCACACATCCGATATTTATTGAACATGGATCTTGTGACTCTCCATTCTCTGTAACTTTTGACAATCACGTTGTGGTCCGAACAAACAATGTGACCTGTACGTTGCAACTAATTGAGCAAAGACTAGACCCGGGTACGAAAATTACATCTACCAGTCCCTACTTGGATCTTACCTATGTGGCAGCACAAAATGGAACTGTAAACGCGACTGTATCATTTCCGTATAATGTTTGGAACCAAACCACCCGGTCAAACACCCAAGAAAATATCTCAAAACAGTTTTCTTTTGTGATATATCCTAAAACCAGAGTGCCAACATTATCGCCTTCCGGGAATCAGGCAATTGTTGATGTGGCACTATCTATACCTGGTTTGCAAAAATGGTCTAATGACTGGCAATTTGACTCTATGGCATTTATGACTGCAAAAAATCAGCCAGGTAATTGGCAATATGCAATTGTCTATCTAAAGGCATCTTCTAGTAGTTCCATCATACCGTGTGATAGCAATAACGATTGGAGTGCAATGGTGATGATAGACAGGACAACAATGAAAGTAATTCAAGCAACATATCCTACCGTGGAATCACATAGCTGTAATTATGCTACCGGTGGCGGACCAAACACATATGGTGACGCAACACCCAAGATGGATACTCCATTACAACAATTCAAGTCCGGAGTTTCTCCATTAAATGTCAAATGTTCTACAAACTATGCCCTTATAATAAAAAAAGAAGATGGTTCTCCTGCATGTGTGCAAAGAAATGACACTGATAATCTTATGAACCAGGGTTGGGCTATCAATCAGTTCATAGTATCAGAAGTTTATAGAAATCAAGGAATCAGTGTAATTCAAAGAGATACAGGACTTCTCAAATATGAAAACGGGACATTTGTACAATATATGTCGATTTATGTATTTATTAATAATTTCACCAAATCAAGTTCTCCATTGCAAATTCAAGTTTTGCATGATGATGCATCGTATAGAACTGACGTGGTATCTTCTGCAGATATTTTACCGGACGGCTTTTACAAATACCAATTTACTCTAAACCATGCAATATTTGGTAGCTACAAGATTGTTGCAACTTATGAAAATAGGACAAGTCAAACATCATTTGTGATTGGGATGCCTCCATAGGACATGAAAACTCTGTACCTTTCAATAATCACAGCCGTAGGAATTGCAGTAATAGGCGGAATTGGAATCATCCTGATTCATCCTCAAACTGTTTATGCACTGTGTGCTATAGGACCAAATGGAACGCAGTTATGCGCAGGTCCACCAATAATTCACATGACCCTAAAATCCGACAGCATGGCATATGCTGACGATGACAAAATCACAATTTCTGGTACTGTAGACAAATACATCTTGTCAAAGTATGGAACTCATCTTTCAATCAAAATATATGATCCAAAAATGGTTCTGTATAGCTCTGATCAGTTCAATACTACTTCAAATGGCTCATTTGTTTATTCGTTTAAGATAGGGGGGGAAAACGTCACTAGTGGATATTACAATTTTTACCTCAGTCCAGATCTGAATACCATGTCATACGGTTCGGCATTCATGTATCAAGCCACTCCATACGACTTGGAGATAAATGGAACGCATTACTCTTTGGTATATGCTCTGGCTGACGGAGTAATAAATAGAATTGATGCAAGTCTTATGGAAAAATCAATAACAATACACGTTGTAAATGCTACAGGTCATTCCACACTTAAAATCAAGTTACCGCGAGACCTAATTGATTCAAAATCCGATCAAGGTGATACTAGATTTACTGTATTGGCTGATAATACTCCCGAAACACAATACATGCAAAGTGTGAATTTCAATGAGACGCAGACTTATTCTGACACAAGAACACTCTTGATTGACCTACCATTTCATCCATACTCAACTGACGGAAACTGGTACGTGAAAATTATAGGCACTAGCATGGATCTTGAAAACAAAAATCCCCCAGTGATACTCACTCAGGTAGAGCTTGACAGTCCATTCGTATTTCTCCCTGACACCCAAACCTGTTTTGATAAACCCGGTTTTGCTTCTGCATATGCGTGTTCAACAGATATAGTTCCAGGCCACAAGGTCCAATGCGGATATTTTCTTGGCAGCAAAACATGTGAGCCAATCCACTTGAACTCTCGTTTTGCCAACGCATGTACAATTGCCACGGGGTTTTATGTCAATGGTACAGATATGAAGGACATATCGCATGAGTTTGGCGAGCAATGGGTAAGTCTGTACAACCGACTTGACAGGCCAATCACAGTATCACATTTTGAAATATTTCCATACAAAGACTGGGAAGCAACCTATGAGGGACCCAAACTTCCTTACCATGTTGCCAATCCGCACAGCATATCTCCTTATCTTGTACTGGGACCTCATCAAAGTTGCACATACGGATTTTATGCAATAGACGAGCCCATGTCGATAAATACCAAAAATACTGCACTGACTGCAGTCTATCAGTACAATGGTACGCAATACCAATCACAAACTCCGCAGCTTACTGACAATTACAATGACTCAAAGACATGGCAGCTTGATGGACATACGTGGACTTTTGCAGAGCAAAACACTGTGACAGTTCCCGAGTTTCCATTTGCAGTACCAGCTCTGCTGATTGGAATCGTATCTGTTATTACGTTTCATAGGGTGATATTCAAGAAATGAAAACTCTACACCTTCCAGTAACTGGCATTGATGATGTACATGTGTCATCTTACTCTAATTTCTATGTGGTTGCCCTCTGTAGTGTAATAGAGATTTTGATACGGATAGTGGGACGTGTCATACCTTGATATGCTTCCGTCAAATGCAGATACCACATGTGTGGAATTGTAAAGGTTGACAAGCCCTTTTCCAAGATTCAAATCAAAATGAAAATGCGGATCTGACACAAACACAGTCTTTGGGTAGAGGGGCGCTGATAATGCATAATAATAAACCCATACGTTCTTTTTGTGAAAGACATCGTCAAGTATCCATGAATATGCAGGGCCTGCAAGGACAAGTGCATTGTGGGTATACTTGGTGTCATTTGCCACATAAGATATTGCAGCGTATTGTGCAGATGACATATCGGTAGTAATGATGTCAACAAGGTTTGCCATGCCAAAGACACTGATTCCTGAAATTACAATAACCATGCACACCTTTGCAATTTGTTTTCTTGGTATCTTTTCAGATAGTTTTACTATCAATACTCCTGCAGCAATACACATCACAGGTATTACAGGAATCCAGTAAAAATACTGGTTATAGCCTATCAGATATAGAAAGACCACAAAAGGGACAAACCATGTAATTATGAAATGGTCTCTTCTAATTGCGGCAAAAACCAAAGCAGCTGCTGCAAGCCAAAACAATACGGGGTCCATCTGCACAAATGTTTTAGAGATTGCATACAGGTCTGAGCCGCCTGTCCTGTGTGTCTGGTAATAAAAGACATCGTATATCCAGTTGGAAAGATGCCCGGATTCTATGCTTTGGACAGGCCATGCAAGTGGAATCATGATTACCGGTATGAGCCACAATCCAAGCATCTTGAGCCGCTTGCGGTTGTAAAAAAATACAAGGCTGCCAACCAGCGGCATTATGGTAAACGCAGGTATTTTTGTAAATATTGCAAGCCCAAGGCAGGCGCCTGATAACAAAACTAAAAGGGTATTGTGCTTGGATTCCCTTGAATAAAGAGCCGCCAATATTGACAGTAGAAGAAATGGCAGCAAAATGGAATCAAGCAAAATCCTTCTGAAGATCCAAGATATTGGCATCACGGAAAACAATACAGCCGAAATCAATGCCGCATTCTTGCCGTAACGTTTGTCTGCTATCTTGTATATGAGAAAAGTGTCAGCTACTGCAAGTATTCCCATGATGATCCTTGGAACTAGATAGAGGAGAGAAATCGAACTTGGATCAGATAAAGTGTGTAATGACTGTGGATATCCTATTGCGCCCAAAACTCCCGCAAGAAAGATCTGTCCAAAAAATGGATGATCATAAAGTGCACCCTCCTCGGGACCAAGACCCTTTAACACATGCATTGTCCTGTGCATGTAAGCTGCCTCGTCGAAAAAAATATCTGGAAATCCCGCTGCGTTCCAAAGATGTGTAAAGGCGGAAATTGCCAATATGGTTATGATTAGAATGTAATGATGTCTAGAACTGAGTTTTAGACTCAATATTTCATACCCGTCTCTTTGATGAATTAAACTTATTTTTATTAAATCACTTGATAAAAATTCTGAAAAATACTAGATGTCAAATCTGCGCCACTTTTTTAAACCATGATAGTGCCGTACGTGTAAGAAAATGAAAATTCTGTCAATATTGATAATTTCAGTAATAGCCATTGTTTCAGCATTCATAATTTATACTAGTCATGATTATTATGCAAAACCTGTTCTTATCTCAAAACAACAAGCTATCGATATAGCAGTAAAAGGAATTCAATGTAAGAAAGATCCCTACCGTTTGAATAGCACTACCATTATTGGACAATTATTTCACATAAAAGATAACACAGTATTTTTAGTGGATGACAAAAATATGCAAGACAAGGTTTTGGCTAATAATTATCTCTCAGGAGTAGTAAAATCAACAGATTATGTCTGGGAGATTGGTTGGGATTGCTATGATGCTACTCTTGGTCAATATGTGACTCCTTATGATCATGAATGGGAACTCAGATTTGTGGATGCCAAGAGTGGAATCCTATTGAAATGAAAACACTGCATCTTTCGCTTATCATACTTATCGTAATTATTTTTCTAGGTTTTGGGTTACAATCAGCTCACGCAGACGATGCAAATAGTATGTCCATTCAAAATATCAAAGTGCAACCGTCTATGATAAAAGTTGGAGATACATTTACCGTTACGGCAACACTGGTCAACAATTCCACATTTCCAATATTTGTAAGCAATATGATAAGCAAAGATTGTCAGGGACCGTTCTTCACGGTGTCGTTTGATAATCATGTCAAGGTTGAAGTTACTGCAAAAGATGGAATGACTTGTAGTTATGTTGGCCTTCAAGAAAGATTAGATCCTAATAAAAAATACACCGGAACTAGTCCTGGTCTTTTTTTTACGTATACTACAACCCACTCTGGAACTGCAAATGTTACAGTAACATTTCCATATAAAATAAAAAATCAAACTGACCCTAACCAGTCTAACATTGATCAAACCATTTCAAAATCATTCTTGTTTACAATTTATGATAGCAACACAAACTCAATCATTCCAACTTATGGTGGAGGCGGAGATGTAGTTGCCATAACATTAGATCCGCTTGGACAGTTCAAATCCGGAATACCTGCAAAAAATATCACCTGCCAAAAAGATTTTGTTCTTGTAATAAAATCAGAAGACGCTTCCCCTGCATGTGTTTATGCTTCTCATGCAGCACAACTTTTGATACGCGGTTGGGCCGAGTCTGAAAATCAAAAAACCAACTTGCAAAACACGATCAAGGTCACAGGATCTGATTCATCTGTAACATATGACATCACTGGGGGAAAACTATTGGGCATCGTAAGAGATTCACAGGGGGAACGTCTTTTCATTCCAATACAATCGAATACTGATGGCAATGTGAAATTAACTCTGCCAAGATCTGTGATTGACACAAACCCTGATTACAAAAATGATACATTTTACATTATGACAAACTCTGGTTCAATAGGCATCTTTGATGAAACAGATACACCTACTGAGAGAACCGTCACAATCCCGTTTGAAAAGGGAGACAATATGATTCAGATAAGCGTAATGTCATGGGTAAAAGAAATGGCAAGTACTGGACTTGGGTTGAATAAAACAGTGACCAATACCATATGTGATGTACCATATGATCCAGGAACTGGACACTCAAGTCCACTGTATGACAATGGCACCATACTACACACAGGCTATACTCCGGTTCTCTACATGCCCATTGACTCGACTGGAAAAATATGTGTGCAATACTACCACTCTGCCTCTCAGAGTAATGTTGGTGCTAGAGTCTTTGATGCAAACAATCTGGCAAATGACACAAACAATGTCTCCATATCCTCATTACAGAATACCATTATGACTGGAAACACAACAGTTGTTTATACGGTAAATACTGGTCACAAGGCTGGATTTTACGGGGTATCATTTTTTTGTGGAGGGCAAGCCTTTGCAGTAGGATATGACAATCAATCAAGAATTGTTCTGGATGATTTTCCATGGTATGGACAAACATTTTTTTGTCCATTACAAACATACGAGTACAAAATAACTGGATTGCATAACATTGGAGTCTATCATATCAAAACAGTATCTCATGAGCAACTGCTTTATGATATTACAAATACTACTGTTACGTCAGTTCACCTTACACCAACCAGCCAAAATGTGACATTCTCGTTACATGTGCGCTCTTTTGACAAGCCTGTAGACTTTGTGTTTGACTACAAGGACAGCCTGATTGATCAATTCAAAACAAATCCTGGATTTGAAAAATCTTTTGACGTGTGTAACTGGAATGTCGCCAATCGTGATCTGGTGGGAAGTTTCCCATGGCTCCGACTGGGCCAGATATCAGTCAGTGATATCCCTGTTACATTCAAGCCATGGTCTAATGGAACCTACACGTTTTCAATCATTGCCAAGGGTCTAGATGATGGATATTATGGATTAAATCCTGTAGTGTATGGCAGACCTGCTGGCGTTTCCGACGACAATACGGGAATAAATTACGTTGCATATGACTATCCTGTAACAATCGGGCTTGGTTCCAATGTGGATCCATCTGGAGTTTGTAATAGATAATTTTTAAAAATGAAAATCCTATACCTTTTCATAATTGTGATTTTGTTTTCATTTGCTATTGCAGGTGTGTTTGCATCAAGTTCGTCTGATATACTTCTTCTGTTTATGTTGATTGTGCTAAACAAAGGGCACCTCTTGTTAATACTTTGATCTACGGAGGTAGCAATATCATTTTTTGGAGTATGTCTATTTGTCTATTCAATAAAAAACTGTCAATCATTAAGAAATAGAACATAATTTCATCAACCGATTTTATACACGGAGAAGATCAATCGTCAATTAGACAGAACCGAGATGCCCAATGTTTAATAGTTTATGGACGATTTGTCCGGTATATGAATTTCAGAAAGAAAGGAGTGACGCCCATAGACGGAGTTATAATTGTAGGTATTGTAATCTCTATAGTGTTGGGGATGACATTTGTTTTACAACCAGCCTCGTCACAAGAGAAACCGAGTCACATGGCTACAAATGGCAGCGATCAAATGCAGGTGGAACCTATGCCAGTAATTACTCATGACGAAAAGAAGATAGTAGTCCCATTATATTCACCCCCCGATCCATTCACAATTACTGTCAACGGTCATATCACACCAGCAATCGTTGCTATAGTAAAGCGAGGTCAAACATCACAAGTTGATGTCTTCATCTCTCCAAACATACCTGGCATAAAAGGAAGAGTTGGTGTTTCTAGTGTCTTTCCAATATGTGGAACGATGAGCACACTTCCTGGAAAATGCATGCCTGATGGAATGACAACCACGCTATCAAGTAATGTCACAACTGCTATGCACATGGTACTCACTTTTAGCGTTTCAAACGACATGCCAGTTGGTGTATACCAGTTTGAGGTCGCAGCAAGTACCTTCGGACTCCACGTACCGTATCAGACCACTCCTGTAAATGTCGGCGATGTCAATTCGTATTCCATACAAGTAGTCTAGCTTTAATTCAAGAACTTTAAGCGAAAAAATTCTTTCGTACCCTTGATGCCAAGAACAACTTTTCCTACCTGTACCACGAATCTAAATCGAAGTATGGTAGGGCGATTAGCACAAATTTTCCTAAG
Organism: Nitrosotalea sp.; assembly: GCA_029850515.1. Lineage (GTDB taxonomy): Archaea > Thermoproteota > Nitrososphaeria > Nitrososphaerales > Nitrosopumilaceae > Nitrosotalea. The sequence continues at coordinate 37,104 of JARCRW010000091.1, forward strand.
ATGTATCTTCTAGTAAAATTTGTCGTGGTGTAAGACAAAATTTCCACTCTGAATTTTTTTATAAATTTTAACCTTGACACTGATTCATCAGAATTTTGAGGATCAATGTGGATTGTAAGAATATCATAACATGTAAACAGATAGAAAATATACATAACATTTAATTTCATTTTTTTCAATTATGTTTCAAGTAGAAATGAAATTTCTATATCTTTCACTAATTGTTCTAAGTGTGATGTTTATCGGTAATGTTAATGCTTACGCATTATATCCATTACCGGTTCCAGTGTTATCTATGAAATCCAACACTATTGGGCACATATACGTTAAATTTAGTACCTATTATCATAATCAAACCCTAAAACTTGGACCTATGGACATCTATGATGCAAATCTGACAAATCAAAATCCGCTTAAACTGGATGATCTATCAGTAATTCCAAATCAAACTTCTATTACACTTGATTCCAATAGTATAATAATTGATTACACTGTCACAGCAAAGAATAATCTGAAAGGCATCTATGCATTACCTATAGAACATTTGTCAGATCTTTCTCCTTATGTTGTAGGAGAAAATCCTTTGAAAACCTATCAAGAAAGATATTCAAAATCTTATTGCCACATGTTTCCACTAGTAATAGGATTAAACAGCTCGCAGATCAAAGAAGAGACATTGGACAAATTCGTCCTTTTAAATACGTCAGATAATTGTCCTGTATCTCTTACAGATCAGTTATTTGTAGGAAGTAAAGCCATAGACCGACTACCTGGAACTATTCCACGTACAATAATACCAATAACGGCTGGTTTTGACAAGGAGACTTATTTTCCAGGTGATTCAGTAATGATAAATGGACAAATTTATACCAATGATACAAAAGTTACAGTTGAATTAGAAAAAGATCACAAACTGATCGTAAAATCAATGGATATCCCCATAACACAAAATGGAACTTTTATTTCTAATTTTACAATACCTAAAGATTCGGCTAAGGCTTGGAGTGTTGTTATGGTTTCTTCAAACGGTGGAACGCTTACTTTAGATCCTAACTTTGAACCGTTTCCACTAAAGCAATTTCAATCTGGAATTATGGCAAAGGATGTCATGTGTAAACAAGGATTACAATTAATTTTCAAAGCAACAGATGATTCACCAGCGTGTGTAAAACAAGAAACATCAAAAATACTTGTTGAACGTGGTTGGGCAAAGGCACAACGCTGACATACAAGTAATTAATACCTCACTCTTTCCTTTTTTGTACACCATTGTCTCTTCATAATGCAGTCAAATCTAAAAGACTGATCAAACTCGTAATAATTCCTGTGCTAACTATTGCCATCATTCTGGTTCTGGCAATGACCATCTTTTTTCAACCACCTAATCCTACATTTGAGGAACGACTTGGCAATCCGACACAAACATGGTTGGCACATAATGGCGCAATACTAATCCTCAACCAGACATCTGACAAACCAGAATACAAAGTAGGGGAAAACATAATGATCTCTACTGAGTTGATAAACGTGGGAAACAAAAGCGTAGATATTGGCTATTGGCCTCCCTTGGTTGTTCTAGAGATTAAAGATCAGAAGGGCGCACTTGTGTGGCCTGAAAATACTAACCTTATAGCTTTCTTGGAAATTAATGGCGTAGAAACAATAAGACCTGGAGAACACCTAAGTGAGAAACCATGGGGACATGGTAATTTTACTCAAATGTCTTATGAAATACCTCTCCCTCAATTACACGTGCCTGGAAAATACACTGTAGTATCAATGGCACTATTTACATTCAATATGACTACTAATAGCCATGGACATAGAGAACCAACGGGTCTTACAACGCAACTCTGGTCAAAACCAATTCAGATTACTGTGTTACCGTGATAATTAGCATTTTTCTAATAATTTTCAAAACCTTTGATGGGTATTACAATTTTAGTTCAAAACCCACTAAAGGTTTGTTCTACAAGGCTCATTGGGGGAACTAATCAGTTAGTTTAGTTCCCTACTTTAAAACATGAATAGATTAATTGTAGTTCAAATTGGGCCGGATTTACATGCCACACGTTCTATTTTGAGATCCAATAGGTATTGCAGTTTCAAGTGATGGAAAATCAATGATTTTCGGAATAGATTCAGATGTAAATGACGGGCTAGTTAACGGAAAAGGAATTTACATTTTTGAGTTTGACAATCTAATTTATTGATTCAAACCGGAAACACTCCATTTGAAATCCTACACCAAATTTTTAAACCATTCAATCCAGTACATTTCAGCCATGAATTTTTTATATCTTTTCATGATTACATTTCTGTTAATCTTAGTGATTTGTGGTACTGGAGTTGCATCTGCACAAAATACAACAAATTCCACAATGTCGCATAACACAATCAAAACTTCTGACGGCGGATGGGTTACGCCAATCCAAACAACTGATCAAAATGGAAAAAATCTCACAATACATTATGAAACAGGCATTGCTGCATCAGGCTATGCAAATACTGGCCCTCCACCAGATCCATTATTTCTTACTGATAACAAAGGAAGAATAGATAACTTTCTTACAAATCATCAAATTCTGATTCGAGCTGATGCCTGGCCAGGGCATGATACAAAAACAATGGATATTGGAATAAACATGACAAGTGATACCGGATTTGCATTTTATGCCAAAAAACACCTAATCTTTGAACCTGACACTAACCACATGCAGCAGGTCATTTGGCAATTCATTCCAACAAAGGCAGGAAATTACACCATTGAGAAATTTTCAAATGGGATGCATACATCATCAGCTTTCTTCTCAGTTTTTGATTCTAAATCGAGTTCAAATTCTACTGTCCCGGTATCTCCCCTGAGGCAATTCAAGTGGGGCATTTTGAAAGAAACCATTCAATGTCAAACTGACTCTGTATTGGTGTTCAAAACAAAAGATGGCTCTCCCGCGTGTATGAAACCGGATACTGTAACCAAACTTGTTACAAGGGAGTGGGCAAAAGTTTACGTGTCAAATCAATTTGATGCGTCTTTAATTAGCAACTTTCAACCAATTTATGATGATACCACAAATAGTACAAAACAATGTGAGATACCGCTTGGGGGAAAAGAAGGGTATATTCCAGTCATGTACATGCCTGTGAACTCTGTTGGGAAGATATGTGTTGAATATTCTTCTAATTATGCAGCCAAAGTGAACTTGATGTTCTATGATGCAACACCTTCACAAAATTCTTCAAAGAGTATAACCGTGATAGCTCAGCCACCAGTAATTCCGGAAGGAAAAAGTGATGTTGTGTTTACCATAAAGACTGGCAACCAAACTGGATTTTTTGGGGCAGAGTTGTTCTGCGTAGGAATGCCTTTTGCTGTGGGATATGACAATCAATCAAGTATCACTGCAAACAATTTTCCGTGGATGAAGTATCGTACAATTCATTGTCCTGCAGCAATTTACACTACCAAAGTTCTTGGCGTCCATGGCATTGGAACCAGGTATGTTTTCAACTCTCTAGTTGATTGATGATAAAAATGAAAACTCTATTTTTGATAATTGTTTTATTGATAGTTCTTTTTATTGCGGAAAATCCCCCACGTGTAGAAGCAACATGTGCTAATTCATATGTAAATATACCAAACCATAGTACTCCTTCTTCAAACCCAATAATCTTGGATTCATCGGATAGACCAATCACGGGAATTGTGAAATTAGGACAGCAGATACAAATCCTTGAAGACTTCACAAACGGGCCGGACTGTGATCAGACATTTTACTACCTTGTACAGATACAAGATATTAACGGTGTGACGGTATCACTGTCTTGGATTGACGGTACATTGTACCCAGGTCAAACACTGAGTCCAGTACAGTCTTGGACTCCGTTGGTAGCTGGTACATACGAAGTTCAAACTTTTGTATGGAAAAGCATTGGAAATCCAGATAAATGGTGGCCAACTGAGAGTGCAACAATAACCGCAGTATCTACTGGAGAAGCAAATGCATTGGAAACCCCATTATTACCATTACAACAATTCAAGCTTGGCGTAGAATCTTACGCTGTCCAATGTACGCCTGATCTAAAATTACTTGTAAGATCAGAAAATGATTTTCCTGCTTGTGTAAAATCATCTAGCATTACCAGGCTTCTTGCGCAAGGATGGAAATTACCAGAAAATACATCATTTCAAAATATTCAAACACAATTTCAGTCCAAGATTATTACAAAAGAGAATGCCATCAAAATTGCTCAAGAATATGCAAGGGAACAACATAAGGCAGGCGTTATGAATTATTCAAACTCTGAGATAAAGGCAAACTTGGTATACTATATCACAACATCATTTCCAAGGGTACCTGTTGATCATAGTACAGGGATACCAACCCGGATAATGGACTGGCTTGATGAGTATTACCAGAATCCACAGTGGTGGACAGAATTTGAAAAGGACTATTTGGGCTTGCCAAACCATAGAATTGAAGCAGGCCACGTGGTGTGGGAGCTAGATTATGGAAGGTGTGATCATTGCATTGCAAACAGTCCAATGATATTTGTTGATGCAATTACAGGTAAAGTCATAGATACCAAGTGGCTGTATTAAATGAAAACTCTACATCTTGCAATAATTACTTCATCTGGAGTCATATCACTTGTTGTATTAGGGGTGTATTTGATTTTGAATCCAATTATTGATGTGTCGCCCAAAATACTAATTACAAATATTACAACTACTCCAGAAACCCTGCATGTAGGAGACCATTTTACAGTAAATGCCATAGTAAACAATGTCGGATCACGTACTGTGTATTTTTTTTCAGATTATATATCTGGCATATTTGATAAGCATGTGGTAGTTTCACATTATGGCGGATGCTCGGGAGTGGTTGGAGGAAACATCCTAATGCCATCACAATCCGAGGAATTGACATTTCCCTCTCCAGGATGTGATTATTATGTTGCCAATTCTTCCGGTACCACAAATGTGGCAGTAGAATTGCGATACGATATTCAAAGAATGGAATATGCTGTTAACGCATCAAAGGAATTTACAATCTTTCCGAAATCCTAGTTTATGCCATATGTGCATAGAATACAAGTGAAAAAAGCAGGAATTTGTGTAATTTTAGACCACGGGATTGCAGTTGACTAAACATTTGTTCGGGAATGCCTGAGTAGGCTCAGTTTTGGAAGAATATGCAAATCTACGTCACTTTTTTAAACTGATGATTATGTGATTCTACTGTTGTTTCAAACATCTCAGTTAGCTGGTGCCATTCTGATGATAATTGGTGTATTGATGTCCATTATAGGAGGCGTATTAACAATGAAGGATAATGTATGTAGTTGTCCTCTATCACCTGGACCTTTTCATGCTGTAGTCATTCCAGTAATAGACAGTGTATTGCTTTACCTTGGGATTTTTGTCTGTATTTTTGGAACGATCCTTTTTGTGGTAAAGTACTTTGGAAAGAAGCGTTAGTTGATAATTAAAAATGAATGCACTATTCTCCAAGTTTTGACAAAAAGACTTCAACCTGCTTGTGGTATGAAACACTCTGCAGCCTAGTCTTTATTGCATCAACTATCACGGTATTGGACTCTCCAAAAACATCCTTGAGAACTTCTCTCAGGTATTCAGGATTGTCATAACAGTCAGACAAGTGTGAGTGATATATCTCAAAAAGCCTATTGCTTACTCTTTGAAGTGAAACAGATCCGCTTTCAAGCAGAGCCTTTTGTATGGCAATATCCACAAACACTTTCTTTGTCTGATCAGACATTTTTTCAAAAAATAAATCGGTTGATCAGGAAACACCTTTGTCTGGTATGATGTCATGCAGTTGATTGTGGATAAATATTCCAGTCTCTGTTAAACGTAGAACGATATGACCATCTTCTTTTCCAAGTTCTATCCAGTTGAATATCTTCATTAGGTTCAAGTATCTTTTAGTGGTACTGTGATTCAATCCCGAATGGACTGCCGTATCTGTTATTCTGCTTTTTCCCATTTCATAGAGTGCATCCAAGATTCTATGCATTATCTCAATGTTATAGTTGAGTGAAACCTGTTTTGTTTTCTTGCTAGTTGGTACCATCATGTTTTTTCAGATGATTTGTTATCGAGAAAAAATACTATATAGGATTTGATTAAATTCCAATTTAACCAAAAATATTATTAACTATCTCTTGTATGCCTTGAGGATTCTTTCTATGACAAGCCCTGATATTATGACAACAAGTGGGATCACAAATATCAAAATTTCATGTGAAAACCAGGATGGTTCAATGGGTGCCATGTATGGTGGAAGTGTAGCAGGTACATGTGTTGGGGAAAGTATCGTAGGTGCTGCTGCAGGCACAGCGGTTTGTAGTGCAGGTGCATTAGTTGGGCTTGGAGATACCGGAGCTCTAATTCCTGTAGAAGATTCAGGACTTGTACCTTGTAATACTATCCATGAGACAAGGCCGCCAAAACCTATTGCGGCAAATCTGTAGATTTTCCTCAGAGAATTAAAAAGAGACTTGCTTGATTTTGCCATCTCGGATGCCTTGGTAGAAGTGATGATGAATGCAAATTTGGTTGAAGCGTAATACTTGACATCGCTTTCTCTAGCGACAATGCCTATTATTCCAAGGTCCTGCATCTTCTTTAGGTGGTATATTGCAAGTGGCAATGATATTCCAGCTTTTTGTGCAACCTGGTTTGCTGTCATGGTATCATCAAGCAATAATTTCAGGACGCTTCTGCTAGAGTCATTGCTTAGTATCTCACCAATGGACTTGATCTTGTCATCTTCTGTTGAGAGTATCTCGATTTTTTCTTTCAAATCTACTTGGTTTAATGCTTCAGAAATTTTGTCATTTTTCTCCATGTGAATGTGATTTAAGGGTTGTCGTTAAATTTGAATTTAATCAAATCCTATAAACTAATACCGTAATTGGATATGACAATGAAATTTCCAAATATCAAGATTGTGTTTATTTTATTGTTGATAATCATATCAATTGGAGTTTTTGTATTTGTTTTCAATTTGTATCATTATCCTAAAGGGTATAATCCTGTTCAAATTGTATCTGTAAAAGTAATTCCTGATGACCCTCATGTCAATGATTTACTGGACTTTAATGTTACATTTCAAAACTTGGGATATCCTCCAATCTACTATATTGGTGGATGTGGTCCAGAGATGACATATTTTATTTTATCAAACAACACTAAAACAATTGGCGCATCAGGATGCATGTGCCCAATAGAGCCGACTGCAAAGTCTTTGTCACAAAATGAGGCTGTTTCTGCAGTAACATCATTTTGCACATCAGACAGGCAGCTTGTCACAAAACCTGGACAATATGTAGCCAATGTGACAGTTCATTGGAGTACAAAACCTTCGATGTACCTAGAAAACTCTACTTTTACCTTGTTCAAGCTAAACATAACAAAATAGTTGATATGAAATCTGGAAGAAACCTACACCAGTTTTTTAAACCATACATGTCCAGTACGTATACAAAATGAAAACTCTACACCTTGCAATAGTTATTGGAATAATACTTGTTTTCACAACATTGTCTTATTTACTTACACCGCATACTGAGAAAGTTAATCTCTACATTATGGGAATTCATACTGATACTGGATTAGCATATCAAGGTGAATCAAAACCTGCAATAATACTAGGACGTGGATACGATGATTCATCTATTCATATTCCAAAGGGAATTATGATTGAACTCCATTTCATTAACAAAGATGCTGCTGATGATATTCCAATGGATCTTAACATAGATGCATTTAATGTGCACACAAATCATCTGACTAGCCTCCAATCTCAAACCGTCGCCTTTATGGCTGATACACCAGGTACATTTACCTATTACTCTAAATTGCATCCAGAGATGAAGGGTACACTAATAATTGACAACAACTCATTTGACATAAGATCTCCGTTCAACAAATAATGAATTTTAAACTAGAGGAATTATGCACCACTTTTTTAAACGACGCATGTCAAGTACCTGTAAATCTTGAAAACTCTATATTTTACAATTATTGCTTCAGTGTTTTTCATGTTGTTCCTTACAAATCATGTCTATGCTACATGCGATATGGTAAATGGGAAACAAACATGTTTTGGCATGGAACCCATACTAATCTCAATCCATTCAGACAAGTCACATTATGAAAATTCAGACAAGCCTGTTATCACAATAACTGGAATGCCAAACAAACTGGAATATCTTGAAATCCATAATCAATCAGGAAATGTCGTATTTTCACAGAGTATCGAACTTCCGCCAACTGGAGTTGTCAATTATGTCCTAGATATATCGTCATACAAACTAGGTGTCTATTCTGCTATTGCAAGTACTTCAACAAGTAATGTGACTACTCACTTTATGGTAGGTCCGCCGTCTGGTCCTCCTATGACGCTTAATGTAGTCAAAAACACGTACGCACCAGGAGATACTATCAAGGTACTTGGTACGGAAGGTCCTAATGGAATCATCCAACTGTCACTACTTGATCCAAACAGTAATGTTGTAAAATCAGTCCAAACATATACTGACAATGCAGGGCAGTTTTCATCAAATGATCTCAAGATCCCAACAAATGCAATTTCTGGAATCTGGCAAATAAATGCAACACATGGTATATCATACACCAGTCTAGAAATCAAAGTAAATTCCTCATCTACCATTGCATCCGTAATACCTTCTCCTCTAAAACAATTCCAATCTGGAATAAAAACAGAGAATGTAAAGTGTAATCCTGATCTTATTCTTGCAATAAAACTAGATTATTCCCCAGCGTGTGTAAAAGAATCAAGTGCAACAAGTCTTTTTCTTCGAGGATGGACATTTGGCTTTGCAAATTACCAGCCAGTATATTTCATGAAATCAAACACGGTTGGCCAAATATCTGTAAAATATTATCCAAACAAGTATCAAGGAGGAGTTGCTCCTGACATGTCTGCATCTCTTCATTCGTGGATATATGACATGAAATCTGATTCCGGTCTTACTTTGAGTGATATCCATGCAACAGCCAAGCCAGATTATATCCACACAAATTCTATTACTATTGTGAATTATACCATTGCAGCAGGCAGTACTCAAGGCGTATACTGGTTGTCGCTATTAGATCCATGTACTCTAATACCTATTGCAGTAGACCTTGATGAGTCACATATCACAACATCTGATCTTCAAAACCCTGCAGAATCAAAGAGTTGTCCTGCACCTGTAACTCAATTCCATGTGATGGATATTTCCAATGTAATTCTGAAACTAATTCATGAGTGATTAGAAAACGAAAACTCTGACTCTTCCAGTTTTTGTAATTATGGCTTTATGTGTATTTTTATTATCCTGTTTTACAGTATGTCCTGCATCCGCATTATATAGTCATGGTACTTTAGATCTAGAAAAGACTAGCGATTCTACAATAACACAACTAGAGTTTAACAATTCTACAATTACATTTGAACAATATCTTAACAAAACAGCATACAAAGTAGGAGAAACAATTCACGTCTATGGCCAATTACGCAATGTTGGAATCCATGATGTGCATGTTAATTATCTGGGACCTACAACATCATCCGTACTAAAGGATCAGAATGGTAAACTTGTTGATTCGTTTGGAGGTGCATATGTATTGGAAGGAGGACCTTATGGAAACGAAACGTTACATCCCAATACTACTACAATTCTTAGAGTATGGGACTTTCCTAGAAATGTTGTAGGAGGGGGGCCATGGAGTCTACAGGTACAGCCAGCCAAGCTTGAAGCAGATGAGCCTGGGAATTATTATGTACGATCCATGATTAATTTCAAGTATCATGCAGGCATAGCATCTGGACCTGCCAATGGTACAAATCACTTTGTGGTCAAAACCTCTACAGATTACGATATTGCCAGAAAAATATGTGCAAAATGAAACCAGTTCAGGACAGGTAGTACACATGACCGCATCCTTGCAAAATACTTCATATACCAAGCAGATATTTGCGTACGCTGAAAACCACCAAAGTCCTGATGTAAGCAATGCGGTTGTTCTGGCAGAGGTGGAGATTCCAATAGCTGCAGGGATCACTGTAGGCATATTCTTGTTTACCAGGAGACCAAAATGAAAATCCCAATCTTTTTCATTTTTATCATTCCAATTTTGCTACTTTGTCTTTTCATTTCACCTCATTACGCGTATTCTGTACAGGAATCACTGACAATCTCAACTGACAAAACTTTATACCATTATGGGGATAGCTACACAATTTCAGGCCAGGTTAATCCGGTTGTACCACACCGACTATTATCTATTGAAATTCTACATCCAAGTTATCCACCTCTCGAATTGGTATCCATTGAGCCAAATGCTGATGTAAGTTATTGCAGACATTGCCACTCATGTTCAAAGCCATCCCGTCTGGAAATTTTTCCATAATCGCAAGTTATGCGGGAACCAAGAACCAAACAACATTTAGCTATGTTGGCCTTGGATGTACTCCGCAAATCTTTTCTTCAGCTCCAATTATTCGCGGTATGCCTGCAAATAACCCAAGAATAGTGGATCCATCTGGGAATGCAATTGTAGGTGCGGTCAAAGTAGGACAGCAGATACAAATCACTGCTAATTTGGCCAACGGGCAGGATTGCGTTCAGCCATTTGCATACCTTGTGCAAATACACGATGCTAACGGCGTTACAATATCACTCTAGTGGATAATAGGTACGCTTGACATTAACCAGTCACTTACTCCGAAGCAGTCATGGATTCCAACTGCCCCTGGCACATATACTGCTCAAATTTTTACTTGGAGTAGCCTTGACAATCCAAACGCATTGGCCCCACCAATGAGTGCTACAATATATGTGCAATAATGATGTAGAACTAGAAGAATTCTACACCAGTTTTTTAAACCATACATATCCAGTACAAATACAATCATGAAGATTTTGCACATGTCAATAATCACAATATCTCTTGTAGCCGTTTTCTTTGGTATGTAATATGTATATGCACAAAATGTAATGGGAGGAGGCCCTGCTGTCACAATTACCTTAGATCCTCTTGAGCAGTTCAAATCGGGAATTGCTGCACAAGATGTATCATGCACGAAAGGTCTACATCTGCTGATTAGAGCGGAGAGTGGAACTCCAGCATGCATAACACCTGAGACTGCAACAAAACTGTTTGAGATTGGTTGGACAAAACAAATACGTTATTATGTTGACAAGCAAACATTACCTAACGTTCCTGCTGTAGAACCTAAAGCTACACTGTATGATTATTCTTATGGAGGAATTGACAAAGATGGTGGAATGGTATCAATCAACAATCAGACTTACTACCAAACTATGCTCAATTATACAATTGATAATTTGAAAAAGGGAACATCCACGCAATTTCATAATGTCACTTTTTCTTTTCCTGAAGGTGTTCTTCCAACGCCAGGGGGCAACTTTCTATCGTCTGACATGAAATTTTCAGATGGCTCTGAAGAAATCTATGGCGGAGAAATACAATTCGCAGATAGATCTGGAGTCGTAGGCGGTATGCCAATTCCTGTACAATTCGGGCCATCACACTCGAGAAACTCGACTACCGTTCTTGGCAATCACATGGAACCGCAAGCTGGAATTATCATATACCATGATAAAATCAAGCTATTGGTGAGCAAGTAAAATGAAACCTCTGCATCTTGCAATAATAATTGGCTCAATAATGATACCTCTACTTGTGTTTGGAATTTATATTATTTCAAATCCAATAATCACAGAACCAAGTAGGTATGACAATAACTACATGGAATCTTTGCAGGGACCTCCAACCGTCAATAGGATGAAAATAGTGGGATTGCAGCAAAATTATACCGTTGGTCAGCAAATTAATGCCTCGGTAGTTTACACTGGATACCTTAACGG
>JARCRW010000092.1 GCA_029850515.1 Nitrosotalea sp.
AGAATGGGATGACCATGTTTGTAGTCGTCAATTCAAGGGAATACGAAATATCGAAGTCTTACAGTGGTGGGAAACCAAAGGTGATCATGGTGAAAGAGTGGCTTTTGGACTAGGTGCGGATGGTTATACTTACAAGATGACCGAATCCAAAGAGGGTTTTATTGAATTAAAGACCGATCAACCCAGATCCGACGGTTTTACACACAGAGAACAACCCGACGGAGACTCCCCAGAACCCTTTCAGAGGTTCTGTTACCTCTCCGTCAGGCGTCCCCTCATGGAAAAAACCGTCGGATCGAGGACAACGATCAGAAAAGATCTGTCAAATTCTAGGACTTTATGACTATCAAAAACTGTCTAGCGTTATTCTTTGAGTTTTTTCAGAATTACTGCTACAACAATTATTGTTAATGTTATGAGTGCATAACCTATTGGAGTATTAGTTTCAAGCCAAGGCTTTGGGGGCATAAGATCACCCATTTCTAAAGTAGCAAAAAATACAGCAAGTTACAATTTTAATGGTAAAATGTTAAAAAATGTGAAAATCATGAACTTTATCTTCTATTGATGACTTTTCATTGTTTAAAAAATTGGCGTAGATTCTCGACCTACTAAATATCTCATAATCTTAAGCCTACAATCATCACACCAAAAATATCTGAGAACAATCATAATCCAAATCCATTTTGATTCTACACAATGGACATTCGTAAACTGTCAAGTTTCTCCCCTGCTAGCATTTTGTATGAAAGTTAACCATTTATTTTCACCAGAGATCTTTATTCCACAAGCTTCAGATAATGTCTTACCCTCTAATTCTTCACAAGTTCTAAAATAATTGTGATAAACTTGGTATCCTTTCAAAATTAGAGTATTATGTTCTTGATTCCTCTCATGGTCTTTTCTCTGTCTCTAATCTTACCGTTTAGCATCTCCATCTTGTTGTTATTGTAGTCACCCCCAGAATCGAATGTGTCTAATGTATTTGGTCAGTCCTTTACTGCTAGTCAACATTCCTTGTAAATGCTGTTTTGTAATTGTAATCACCATCAGTGATGAAAATCTTCAGGTTTCTTTCCATGATTCGTTTTGCTTCCTTGAATAGACCTTCATCATGGATATATTTTGTCTACAATTTGAAAGAATTCTAATGGATGCAGAATTTGTTTACAATACTCATAATTTTATCCATATTGATTGGCTTTGGAAGAATTGCCGTAGCATTACAATCATCCAATTCGGTTTCAACATTGATTGAACCAGTGACCAAGACTACCATTGTATTGGGATCATGTTCTCTAATATTTTTCAAACCATAAAATCCGTCATATTCAGGCATCATAACATCCATGAATACGATATTGGGGGTATGTTTTTGATATAATTCTACAGCTTCTTTACCGTTATATCCTGTACCTATAACGTCTACATTGTTAATCTGAAGTAATTCAACAAAAACACGTTGCACGTCTATATTGTCGTCAATAACTATTGCATTAATCTTGTCCGGATCACTCAAGTTCATGAGTGGATCATGGCCCTTTAAATAAAACTTGAGTGCGATTTGTGATCAAGACTTGGAGATAATAATCGAACCATGGAATCAACTTGTGATTCATGAGGTACTAGAATTAAGATTTGAGGACTGGATAACTCAGATAATTGCTAGTGCAAGATCAGCAGGAGGTGGCATACCCACCATTTTCTGGGCAAATGGTATGTCATTTCATTTTGCAACATTTCCTGATACAGATACCATAGTACAAGAGAAGCTCAAAGGTAGAATCCATTATTCGTCCATCACATTTGCCATAAAAGAAAAGTTTGAAAAACAGATTATCCGTGAAGGGGGAGCCGTAAATTTTACAGATGTAAGCCATAACGAAATATTTAGCAAATTGACAGAGAGATTAAGATCCCAGTCAAAGTTTCAAAATATACACTAGCGTTTTCTTGATTTGTAATAAACCAGAAATCCACCCGCTGCAACAAGTGCGGTACCTATGATCTGGTAAAGATAGGGCAGAGTATCAGACCAAAATGGAAAGATAAAGATTCCAGCCGTAATCATACCAAGATAGACAAGCATGGTTTGATCTATATCAAATGGCATCAATGGTTGCTTCTTTTTTCCATAGTATAAAGAATTCTAATTTAGTATTTTGTAGATAATCAGAGAAAAGCGATCAGTTGAAATCAAAACGCTTTCTTGATTTTGCACTTTCAATTTCCTTGAATGAATCGGGTAGTTGATTCATTTCTACTTTGAAACACGAATAATTGATTTCAAGTCCATAATAAGAGATCAATAAAACATTATTTAATTATATTATAGAGGAATGTTATGATCAAAATAAAAAGAATTTATGAAAAATATTCTTCAGATGATGGTTTTAGAATCTTAATTGATAGATTATGGCCACGAGGGGTTTCAAAAGCCAACGCCCATGTCGATTTATGGCTCAGGGAAATAGCGCCAACTGACCACCTGAGAGAGTGGTTTTCCCATGATCCAAAGAAATGGAAATCATTCAAGAAAAAATACAAAGAAGAACTAAATGAGAACAAATCATCATTAGACAAAATTAGAGATCTTCAAAAAGAACACAAAACTATTACATTAGTTTTTTCTGCAAAAGATGAACAACATAATAATGCCATTGTCTTAGGTGAAGTTTTACATATTTTACTACAATCGTAACAACTAACAAAGACGTCCTTGTCAAACATCCATAGTGAACATAGTTAATCGTTTTTTAAATACAAACTTGCAATACATGAGTTTATGAAAATAATTGTAGTCAGAGAGGAGAAATCAGAATGAAATCAATTCGAATTGTACGTCTCCTTGTATTCATGACTATATACACAGTATTGATTATCCCAGTATATTCTAGATCTATTTTGCCTTCTTCTGTTGCTGCCCAAGGAGTAATTTGTACTCAAACTAATGGAAGACAATTAGGTAGAAATCAAAATGCAGTATTCATACAGCCACTCTTTACACAGGCAGCCTATGGAAATAATGATCCTCAGCACAATGGCTTTTATGATTATTATTTCGGAAGGTGCGACCAAAAATGTCTTACCGTTACAATACCAAAAATTTACAATGGCTCTTTTGTCTCAAGCGGCAACCGAATTTCTTATTTTATCATACTTTCATTGAAATATTGAAACATTTTTGGTTTTATTTACGCAGTCATGTAAATTACCATGATAATTTAGTAACTTTTAACTTGAATCATATACTGAATATTGTGATTATATAAAATGTCATCGGATGTTAAGAACAATAAATTAGACAAGATGGATCTTGCTTATGCAACAATACTTGGATTGACAGTTGTTGTGACAGCTTGGTGTGGATATCAGCACGAGTTATGGAGTAGTGCACTGACATTTGAATTAAAGGCTGCAAATACTGCTCATCGAGAATTCACAACAGCAGAATTAAAAGAAAGACAGGCCAGCATAATTGATGTGATTGCATTTAATGGATATCTTGATGCAGTATCAAATCATGATCAAAAATTAATTGATTATTACAAGAATAGTTTTAGACCGGAAATGAAAGTTGCTTTTGATGCATGGCTCAAGACTGACCCTTTGAATAATACGGGAGAAAAGACTACTACCCCATTTGATATGCCAGAATATCTGCTTCCGTTGGATTCTGACAAGGTACAAGGCTTTTTACAGACAGCCGATGAAAAATCGCAAAACGCTGACAGCATGAGCTCTATTGCTTCAAACTATGTTTTCTTTACATCACTATATGCTAGCGTTTCATTTCTTGAGGGAATTGGAAGAGTTTTTGCTTCCAAAAAAATGCAAACCATATTTCTAGTAATGGGAGCCATAATATTCTCTGCTACGACCATAGCCATGTTTGCCACAATACCAACGTATCCAGGTAATTTTTCCCTATAATATTTTCAAAACTGCCTCATATTTTATAATTTTTTAGAGCATTGGTACAGTGATAACGCTTGTTGTTGCACTGACAGAGTTTGATGGCGGACTAGTGTGATCAGCAAATATTGCATAGACTCTATAATTATATACTGTACCTGCGGTCAAGCCAGTATCAGTATACTCTGTCAGCATGTTTCCAGTATTGGAAACTATGACATGCCAGCCTCCGCCTATGGGCGATTCTCGCTCTATTTTGTAGCCAGTAATAGAACCAGTTTCTAGGATTTGTGATGTCCATATCAAGCCTATTTTATTTTCACCTAGTGCTATTGCAGTCAATCCGGTTGGAGCGGTTCTAATAGTAAATGTGATTGCAAGTCCTGTGAAGACATTTCCAGCATTGTCGGTTACTCTTATCTTCACGCTATGAGTTCCATCCAATAACGATGTAGTGTCAAATGTCCATGCAGTAGTACCGCTGGCAATTTGGAATGCATTAGAGTCAATTTGTATCTCGACTTTTTTGATTCCGCTAGTAGCATCAAATGCACTACCCGAAATTTGTATCGCAGGAACATGTACTGTTTGACCATCAGCAATGGACAGAATTCTTCCTGTTGGTTTTGTACCATCAGTTATCACATGAATAAGGTGGTTTGATGTTTTTCCAATGCCATCGATTACAGTTGCAGTGACTGTATGGTCACCATCAGACAAAGGTCCAGAGTTAATTGACCAGTTATTGATGCCCGATGCAGTCTTGGTTGTGCCATCAACCGTGACTATGACAGATGCTAGGTTTGTACCAGTTGCAGTACCCGAAATAATAAGGGATGAAGATCCTATCATAGCGCCATCCATAGGAGAGGATATTGAAATTTCGGGTAGTATTGTCTCTGGTGTAGTTGTCTCTGGTGTAGTTGTCTCTGGTGTAGTTGTCTCTGGTGTAGTTGTCTCTGGTGTAGTTGTCTCTGGTGTAGTTGTCTCTGGTGTAGTTG
>JARCRW010000093.1 GCA_029850515.1 Nitrosotalea sp.
ATTAAGCTCAGACGAACCTTGGGCTATCATTATTACATTTACGCCTTTTTTTGCTACAGCCGTGAATACTTTGGAGGCAACGCCTGTAATTCCCCTCATTCCAGAACCAATGAGAGCCAAGATGGAGACGTCTACTGTAACATCTACTTTTTTAATGACTTTGCCAAGCAAGTTCATTTCAAGTGCATTTACTGCCTTGTCCAAATCGTTCTTCTTCACTATAATGGATATGGATGACTCGGATGGACTTTGAGATATCATCATTATGTTGATACCTTCTTTTGCAAGTATTGAAAATATTGTAGCTGCAGTACCGGGCGCACCAACCATACTTCCGCCCCTAACATCAATTAGTCCGGTATGTCTTATTGTGCTTACACATTTTACGGTCTTTTGTGTATCAGCTTGGGGGGTAGCAGTAACCAGTGTACCTGAATTATCAATGTTAAAGGTATTTCTTATACGTAAAGGAATTTTTTTTGCAACAAGCGGCTCAAGTGCTCTTGGGTGAATGTATTTTGCACCAAACAATGCCATTTCCATTGCTTCAATGTATGATACCTCCTTGATCAGTTTAGCATCTTTTACAATCTTTGGATCAGTTGTCATCAAACCGTCTACGTCACTCATTAACCAGACTTCGTCTGCCTTTATGCTTGATGCAATAATAGTTGCAGTATAATCAGACCCACCTCTTCCAAATGTAGTTATGTTGCCATGCTGATCGGCTCCAGCAAATCCTCCAATTACTGGCATGGTTTTCTTTTGCAGAAGACTTTCTACTGTATGAGATACATGTAAGCGCGTTGTATCCATGAGCGGCTTCGCCCCTCCAAAATTAGAATCTGTAACTATTCCTACATCTTTTCCTGTAAGCGGTACCGCCTTTACGCCCATCTCATTTAATGTAAATGCAACCAAGTTTATGGATAGTCTTTCACCAAATGAGATCATGTAATCAGAAGATCGCTGTGTAACCTCTCCAAGTAGCAACATTCCATGCAACAGATCCTGGAATTCATCAAGATCTGCCTTCATTTTACTGATCAAGTCTTTTTTTATTTTTGAGTTCTTTACACATTGTTCCGCAATATCAGTATGCATCTTGATGATTTTCTTTGCAAGCGAACTTGCAGCTTCCTTGTTTCTATTTTGAATCAAATGTGTTATTCTGATTAAATCATCTGTAACCCCACTTATGGCAGAAAACACTGGAATGATTTTGTGTTCTTTTGTTAGTTTTTTTATGAGAGTTGCAACATTTTGTATATTTTGCGGAGAGGAAACAGAAGTTCCGCCGAATTTTAGAACAAGTTTCAAATCAGTTTAACCTCGTCCCATTATCCTTAAAATCTTTTAACTCTCGACTCTAGGAGCAAGGTAAAAGTGAATTCTTCCTATGTTTGCTACCTTAAATTCTAATCTAAGCGGCATTTTACTGGAAAATTCGCAAATCACTGTGCCTGCTACAGTACCTATTGCTTTCACTATACTATTGAGATATTCCAAGCTGTAGGTTGCATTACTATCTTCCTTTACCTCAATTTCTGGCATTTCAGGCATTCCTTTTTCAAGTGTTATGGTTGCCTCGCCAGAATCACCACGTCCTGAAAATTCTGCTTTTGTGGGATTAGCATTAATTGAGAGATATTCTGAAACTACCTGTATATCTCCAAGTATTTTGTCAAATTCTGTAGATAGTACACCCACTTTTGCATTGTAGGTAATTTTTGGAAGTGGTGTATCAGTTGCTGAACTTTCAATCAGTCGCATTTTGTATTTTTTATTTTTACCTATTGTAACAAGTAAAAGTTTGTCTTCAGAAATGCTGATTTCTATATTGTCTTTTTTATCAGCTCTTTTGATCAGTTTTGAGAACTCGTCTATTCGTACTCCAAACTTGACATCTTCATCACAAACATATTTTTCAAATGCAGAATTAGGCCAAGCGATATCGATTAATGCTACGTGTGATGGATCCATTCCGCGGAAGGCAATTCCTTCACCAGTAGCTTCGAATGTAGCTTCTTCAACTAGGGTTGATATGGCAGAGATGACTGCTTTCCATTCTTCAGAACCCCCAGTCTTTGCAGAAAATACCAAACTTACTCACATCTGAAGAATGTTCAAGTTAAACCTTATGCGTAGTTTCTCCAAGTATAGCTGCATTTTATGCATCGATAAAACTGAGTGGTTGGTTCATCTGCACTTCTTGTTTGAAGCATCCACCACACTGCTTCATTATTTCCACATTTTTCGCAATCGATCTTGATTGTTGGTAATGCTTCTTTCATTTCTTTATCGTCTAATGCAATAATTGTAGGAACAACTTCATTTTTTACTTCTTTTGTTACCTTGCTTCCTTTTTCACTGTATCCACACTTGGGACATACAAATTCAGAGTCAGAGCTATCTATCTTTAATCGTGCCTGACATTTGGGACAGAATTTCATTTAGTCACCTTTAATTTTAGAAAAAATTATTTTTTTTAGTTCAGCAGTATATTCCAGTGCTGTTTTTGTTGCCTTTTCGATTTCCTTTACTGGATTGCCTTTTGAAGTGTTTACTCGCATCGCAAGTTGTCTAGTAAGTGGGTGTCTCAAGACCACACCTGCAAACTCTACAGTAGGATCCTTGAGCATCTCATACTGTACTATATAGAGAGTGCTAATGTCGGATTTGCTTATGTCCAATTGAACCTCTTTTGGAGAAGACTTTTTCAGTTGAACATCCATGTAAGTCAAAAAAATACTTATTGAGGATATAAACCATCCCCAATAGTTGACTAGTGATAAAAATACAATAAGTGGAGTTTCTCTGGTAAAAGCATCGGACAAGCCAGGAATAGAAGACAATGTTACAATAAACGTAAAATTTTCTGTAACAGGCGCACTAAGAGAAGCTTTCACTGAGAGAAACTGGGAAAAAGCTTACAATAATCATGACAACACCTTCAAGCTTAGATATGGAGTAAAACTCCACACAGGTGGCCTCCGAAAGAAGGAAATTGGTAAGCCCCTAGATACGTACAAAAAAGTTGCCCTTTTTTGGACACGAAATCCAAAGCTGACCCAGATTGGAGAGAAAAAGATTTGGGTACAGATATCCAAGAACTTTGAGCCAATTATTCCAAATAGCCAATCTGAGGCTCAACAGATATTTCTTGACTTTGATGAAAAAATGCAATTTAGTGCATCAGAGCTTGGAGTGGGTAAACATAAGATAGAAGCAGAAGTTTATGTCTCGTGGTTCAAACATGATTATGCAGAACCGTTTGATGAAACTGTGCGCTCTAAAGAAATTGAGATTGAAGTTACCAAATAGTAGGATTTATTATAATAACTGCGATCTGCTTACAGATTTCTTTGTTAGAGATGAATGAAAATTGGTTGGCTATCTCCACTTTTTAACACTCATAAATGGAATTATTGGTGGATCAGTATGACAAAATTCGATGGACTTAGAGGACAAGAACTGCTTGAAGTAGAAGAAAAAAATGACGAAATAACTTTGATCTTCAAGGATAACAGATTTTTGTTTATCAAACTTGAAAACGGCAAGATGGTAACTACATCCATACCAGAGTAAATTACTTGTTTAGGGATTTGTAGTATAGGCTGATTGCTATTTCTTGGGATTCAGACTGGATAGAACCTGGTCTTTCTTTTCGTACTTTTTGTATAGCGTCCTTTGCTGAGACCTTTTGATATTTGACAAGATAACAAGCAAGAATAGTGCCTGCTCTTCCCATACCTGCCGCACAATGAACCATTACAGGTTCGTTATTTTCAATTCTTTTTTGAATAAACTCTACTGCTTCATCAATTTGTTCCATGCCAGGTGCAGAGAAGTCTTCTGTTGGAACATGAAGATATTTTACATTCTTTATCCATGATTCAGGAAGTGAGTTCTCAGTCATTGTAACAATGGATTTTACTCCTTGCTTTAGTACCCAATCTATTTCAGAAACAGAGGTTGGCATTCCACTACCAGCTAACTTGTCACTGATTAACCAACTAAAATTTGTGGGCTTTTTTGCTATTTTTCCATGCACTTTTCGCCAGAGATTTCCGGGTTTGCTCACAAGATATTATAAAACTGTACCATATATGTAGAAAACGAAGTTTAGAAATAAAAATAAGAAAAAGAGAAATTTTATGCGGACTTAATCTATTAGTTCAGTCCAACCCTTTACGAACACAGAGTTTCTGTAGAGTGGCACTGGTTGACCTGGAGTAAAGTCCATTGGTCTCATCCAGAAGATTGCCTTTGTTGGGCATACACCTATGCATGCACCATCTGAAATGCATCTTTCTGGATAAAATACAAATGCTTTACCTCTCTTCCAGCCTTCTACTGGTTTTACTCTTAATACGTCTGGGCCTAGTGATGTACAAATCTCTACGCAGAGTGCACATCCTATGCACATTTGTTCGCCTATATCTGGAATAATTCCAACTGGCATGGAAGTACTTTTAGAAATGATCTTAATATAACTTGCTGAAAAATGGCATGTTATAACGGCGTTTGAGAATTTTATAACACCGTTAATTTGAGATCGTCTCATTCCAAATCTTTAGAATGATAATTGTTCGAACCGACGTTTTTTTATAATTTATTGCCAATCAAATAACCATGGGAAGTAAAATTCACTGTGCACATATTTTGGTTGAAAAACTAAGTGTTGCACAAGATCTTAAGACAAGAATTTCAAAAGGCGAAAGCTTTGCAAATCTTGCCAAAGAATATTCAATGGATGTCTCAAAAAAGAGGGGTGGAGATCTTGGATTTTTTTCAAGAGGAGCTATGGTATCAGAATTTGAAAAAGCGGCTTTTGCATTAGAGAAGGGACAGGTTTCTGATATTGTGAAAACCCAGTTTGGATATCATATAATAAAAAGGCTAGACTAGTGGAATTAAGTTTGAAGGAATAACAAGCTTGCAAGAGTCACTAGGCATGCTTAACACAATACCTTCTTTTTCAGGTTCAAGAAGAATTTTTTTGCTATTTTTTGTTTCAACTAGTCGTTTACCTGTGGGGGATAGGATCCAGCCCTCTTCTTTTTTGTACCTAACCATGCTTGCAACAACAAGATATGATTTGGTCATCTTTACTATACTAGCAAATAACATCATGATAGACATGACAGTCTTGCCAACATTCTTTTTTCGATTTAGAATGTTGAAGAGCCCATTGAGTGAATCTACAATAATTATGGTTTGAGATAGACTTGCTTTGACTAGGATCTCTTTGATCATTTGATACAGAGTTTCACTGGTAGGCTGGAATAGAGTTACATTTTCTTCTACTGGAATTGTTCCTGAGACCACGTATCCACTGTATAACAAATCAAGATCTAGGTAGAGAACTTGAAGTTTTGTGTCTTGAACTAATTTTGAGATAAGTCCTACCTTTAGGAATGGATCAGAATAGAATATGGAATTGATAAGATCCTGCTCTAGTATTGTTTGCAAATTTAACTTGGATTGAGAGTCATCACTAGGATTTTTAAACAATACAAATACTAGTAGATTGTAATATAATAATGAATTCAGATTATTCCCAAGACTTTCCATACAAAGAGAGAATCTACCTAAATAATGCTTCCACTTCCAGAATGCCAAGATCAAGCATAACAGCAATGAGTGATTTCCTTGTAAAATACAATGAACTAGGCCCTGATTCAGAGGCTTCGGATAATTATGTAAAAGAAAGACTTGGAAACCTACGAAAAGAAATTTCAGGGTTAATCAAATGCAGACCAGAAGAGATAGTGCTAACCCAGAGTGTAACCGATGGAATAAACTTTGTAGCAAATGGATTGAAATTAAATCCAAATTCTAATATTATAACACGTGGCTCAACTCATGAACATCCAGCCAATCACTATCCATGGGTAAGAGTAGGTCAAAGGGTCGAATTAAGAAGTTTACCCATCAATGAAACGGGCTATTTTGAGCCAGATTCTTTTACAAGTACAATTGATAAAAACACTGGACTTGTTGTACTCAGTCATGCATTGTTTAACACAGGTGCAATAATTCCAGTAGAAGAAATCGGTAAAATACTTTCAGAAAAGAACATACCATATTTTGTAGATGCGGCACAAACTATTGGTTGTATTAGCGATGTTGATGTAAACAAGATTAATTGTAATTTCATGTCTTTTAATGGTTCAAAGTGGTTATGTGGTCCAATGGGTATGGGCATCTTCTTTTGCAGAAGAGATTCAAGTGATCTCATTGAACCACTTCAGATTGGTGGAGAGTCTGCCATATTCCATGAAGACAAGATATCTCATAAAGAAATGCCTGCAAGGTTTCAGGCAGGTTTTCGAAACTGGTCAGGTGTTGCAGGCCTCGAGGCATCAGTGACTTATCTGAAAAAGATAGGGATTTCAACCATCAGAGAGAGGAACATCAAGCTTGCAAATCTATTGCGACAAGAGATTTCAAAAATTGATGGCGCGGTTCTGTATGGTCCAGAGGAGGAAGAACAGCGAACAAGCATAGTCTCCTTTTCAGTTAAAGATCAGGATTCAAAGACTTTGGTTGCAAGACTTGAGAAAAATAACATAATACTAGCGGTAAGGGACATCTTTTCTAAAAAGATTGTAAGGGCTTCTCCACACTTTTATAATACAGAATCAGAAATTCATGCTGTTATAGATACAGTAAAAAAAGGCTAGTTACTTTTCTTGCTCTTCAATTACCATCATGGTCAAGGTAGAGTAAACCTTGTCTATTTTTCTAATCTTATTTGTAATGATGCTTCTTAGAAGATCCATAGAATCTGCTGTTATCTTGACTATGATATCATATACGCCATACACACCCTGAATCTCATATTTGATGCCGCTCTCGCCTCCAAGTATTTGCTTTATCTTTTGAATTATTTCAACATCCGAGCCTAGATCTGAGTTGATCAGGATGTAAGTGGTTGGCATGACTTAATTCGAGTTACACGATATTTAACCTTTGATTAGAATTCAAAAATAGATTCTGATCTTAGAAATGTTAGAGTACAAACTGGAATCTGTTTTGTTTATAGTTTTTAGAAAGTTTACCATCAATTGCTATTTTAGCACCACAAAAATTACAATTGTTATTATCATCAAGATACCACCCCTGGATGTCAAAGCCATATCTTTTAACAACAATTTTCTTGCATTGTGGGCAGTATGTATTTTCAAGAGGATGGCCTGGGACATTTCCCAAATAGGCATAATTGAGTCCAACTTGCTTTGCAATCGTATGATGTTTCTCAAGGGTAAATATTGGTGTTGACTCGAAATCCATCATTTTGTAGTCTGGATGGAATCTGAGAAAATGGATTGGCATGTCAGGCCCAAATTCATCATAGATAAATTGGCATAATTTTTTGGCATATTCTAGATTATCACCAACTTGGGGTACTATCAAGTCAGTTATCTCTACGTGAATCTTTGTTTTGCGGTGTATTTCTTTGAGGGTATCAAATATAGGTTGAGGATCTGGGATTCCAATATATTTCCGTGAAAATTGTGGCTCTGCATTTCCCTTAAAATCTACTGTAATACAATCAAGAAATTCATTCATCATGTTGACTGTTTCTGGAGTGTCATAACCATTTGATACAAAAATATTGAACAATCCATTTTTTCTTGCAATTACTCCGCAGTCACGTGCAAATTCGATAAATATGGATGGCTGATTGTAGGTATATGCAATTCCATCAGAACCTGATTGTTTTGCCAAGTCAACTACTTCTTGAGGTGTCATGTCAGTTCCTTCTATCTTTCGCCGTTGACTGATGTCATAGTTTTGACAATATTTGCAAAGCCAGTTACAGCCAGTTGTAGCAATAGAAAATATGCTGGTACCAGGTTTGTAGTGAGTTACTGGTTTTTTCTCAATTGGATCTACATGACCAGTAATTACTTTCCCATATGCAAGAAGATCAAGCTTGCCGTTGTTATTTGCTCTTATTCCACAAAGACCGATCTGATCTTTTCCAATTTCGCAGTATCTAGCACATGCTGTACATTTGACCTTGTCATTAGGTAACTTTTGATAGAGAATTGCTTCCTTTGCCGTCACGTGATATCAACTAATTTATCATATAATTGCTGGTGTTATCACTTGTTTTGGTTTTGCAGTAGGCGGTCTAATCTTCCGTATTGCATTCTCAAAATCTTCCTGAGTTATCTTGATTGTTTTTACATTCTTTTCTTTCTTATCTACATAGCGTCGTATGGAGCTCATTGCTGCTCTATTGCAAACTCCTTCTATTTCTGCGCCGCTAAAGCCATCAGTCAACTGCACTAGTTTTGTAAAGTCAGTATCCTCTGCAAGCGGTTTCTTTCTTGTGTGTATTTTGAATATGTTTTCGCGTCCCTTTGTATCTGGTAATGGTACCTCAATGATTCTATCAAATCTTCCCGGTCGTAGTAATGCACTATCGATAAGATCGACTCTGTTAGTAGCACCTATTATTAGCACATCCTGTAATTCCTCAAGACCATCTATCTCAGTTAATAGTTGAGATACTACCCTTTCTGTAACACCAGAGTCAGAACTACCTGAGCTTCTACTTGGAGCCAAGGAATCAAGCTCGTCAAGAAATATGATACAGGGAGCAGCCTGGCGCGCCTTTCTAAATATTTCACGGACCCCTTTCTCAGACTCTCCAACCCATTTTGAGAGCAATTCAGGACCCTTGATGCTAATGAAATTAGATTCCGAGGTGTGTGCAACTGCTTTTGCAATCAATGTTTTTCCTGTGCCAGGAGGTCCATAGAGCAAGATTCCTTTTGGTGCTGCAACATCAGCGTGTTCAAAGGCCTCTCTGTGTTTGAGTGGCCATTCTACTGACTCGTAAAGTTCCTCTTTTAGCGATTCCAATCCACCAACATCATCCCATGTTACATTTGGTACCTGAACTAGAACTTCTCGTAATGCAGACGGTCTTACCTCTTTTAGCGCATCCTTGAAATCACTATCTGTAATGATAATTTTTTGAAGAATTTCTACTGGAATTTTTTCAGCTTCTAGATCCAAATCAGGCAAAATTCTTCTAAGAGATCTCATGGCAGCTTCTTTTGCAAGTATTTCCAAATCAGCGCCTACAAATCCATGAGTCACTTTTGCGAACTGATCCAAGTTGACTTTTTCTTCAATTGGCATTCCTCTAGTGTGGATGTTTAGTATTTCGGTTCTTCCTTGTTGATCTGGGATTCCAATCTCTATTTCACGATCAAATCTTCCCGGTCTGCGCAATGCAGGATCTATCGAGTCAGGTCTGTTGGTTGCTGCAATTACAACTACTTTGCCTCTTGATTTCATTCCATCCATTAAAGTGAGAAGTTGGGAGACAATTCTCTTTTCTACCTCACCTGTTACTTCTTCCCTCTTTGGAGCAATCGAGTCAATTTCATCTATGAATATTATACTTGGAGAATTTTCCTCGGCTTGTTTGAATATCTCTCGTAATCGCTCTTCACTTTCTCCATAGAATTTTCCAATAATTTCGGGACCACTGATAGAGGTAAAGTGAGAATTGGTTTCTCCTGCAACTGCTTTTGCAATCAATGTTTTTCCTGTGCCAGGAGGTCCATAGAGCAATACTCCTTTTGGCGCCTCAACTCCCAGTTTTTCAAATAATTCCGGATGTCGCATAGGAAGTTCCACCATCTCTCGTATCTTTTGAACCTCATTTCGTAGTCCACCAAGATCATCATATGTTATCCTGGGAATAGAATTGTCAATGGCTTTGGTCATAGACCCTAATTTGAACTCGGTTTGCTCTGATACTATAACCGGCTTTGTAGATGGCATGGTACCACTAACAACAAGCTGTGTTTTTCCACCCAACTGAGTAGTTACGATTAATGTATCACCAGTAGTTAGCACATGACCCATGTAGTATGTTTGCATATACTCTTGAAGTCCATCCTCACCTAGTTTTTCTATAGGTGAAAGTGTTACCTGTTCAGCTTCTATTGCATCTACTTTCTTTACTGTGATCTTTTCGCCTATCCCTGATCCTATGTTATGACGGGTAATTCCATCTATTTTGATTATCCCTGTACCATAATCTGGAGCATATCCAGACCAGAGTTTAACATGACTTTTCCTGTTTCCTATTAACTCAAGAATTTGGCCAGCTTCCCATCCATTATCTTCAACAATTTTAGGATCTACTACAGCTATTCCTTTTCCAACATGTCTCTGTGCTGCCTCTGCAATTTTTAATGTAATTTCACTCATAATTTTATCACCATAAAAAATAAGGTTACTCGACCTGCACCGTCCTTCCTTGCGGTCGATCCTCTTCTTTGAGTTTGAATTTTACTTCCAATATTCCGTTAGAATATGTTGCCTTGACGGAATCTTCGTCAACCT
Organism: Nitrosotalea sp.; assembly: GCA_029850515.1. Taxonomy (GTDB): domain Archaea; phylum Thermoproteota; class Nitrososphaeria; order Nitrososphaerales; family Nitrosopumilaceae; genus Nitrosotalea. The sequence goes on from JARCRW010000093.1 coordinate 10,384, forward strand.
TTTGTTTGATTGGGACTTTGGTGTGGTATTTTTTGTCGTTATTTTCTGCGTCAAGATTTACAGCTCGTCCTACTACTTCGATCTTGATATCTTTCTTTTCTACTCCGGGTATCTCAGCTACAATTTTGAGAACTTTTTCTTTGTTATCCACGATAACGTCTACAAATGGTTCTCTTGTCTCTGATTTCTGGAGAAGACCAGGTTGGACATTTCCATACTCTTTAACCACGGGTTTTCCATCAGGTCCTACAGTTAGGGAATACCCATAGTAGTAAGGACCAAATGTCTGTGCATTCTCAGAACTGGTCATGTCATTCCACATTTTGTCTAATCCCTTGAAAGGTTGCATCATTTTTTGGAAGAGATGGTCAAACTCATCCCATTCATTTATGTCATAGTTATGCATATTATGTAATAGGTATGACATTATATAAAGATTATGAGATAATGGATTATTATATTACATAAATTAATATAATTAGCAGTAGCACTTACTATTATGCGAACCCCTAACCTATCAGTTCCTGATGCGGTAAGAGAGATAATTACAAAAAATAGATCTATTTATGACTGCATCAAAATGGGCTTGATAAATTACACATCACTGGCAATAAAACTCCAAAAGGAAGTCGAGTCTCAGGTAGGCGGCCCAGTTAATCCCAATACAATAGTGGTAGCAATCAAAAGATATGCAGACTCTTTTGAAAAAAAAGATGAAATGCAAAATGAGACAGTATTGAAAAATGCAAGACTTTCTCTGACTGATGGAATTGTAGACATTAAATTTTTCTCAGAAGATTTCGAAATGAAAGATGCTATAGATTTGATGGATAGATTTATGCGAGTTGATCCAGACTATGAGTTTTTCCGATCTACTGATTCTTTTAGGTTTTTGACTGAGGACATAAGTGATGTAAGAAAAATTTTAGAATCTTTTTCATCACATAGGAATTTCTTTCAGACTGGGCTAGCAAAGATAACCATACACATTCCTGAATCTGAACACAGTTCCGATGTGGTTTCGTACGTGTCTGAGATTTTACATGATAATGGAATCGAGCTTTTTAATGCGTTTTTCGGACAAGATTACATAGTAACAGTCTTGCATGAAAAAGATGCTGCTAGAGCATATCAAATTTTAAGAAGCGAAATTTCTCGCTAGTATTAGAATATCTTTCTAAATTCCAGTAGTTTCTGCTCTTGTCATTTCTAGGTAGACCTTGTCTCCTACTGCAAGATTCAGTTCTTTGTATTCGCGCATATCAAGCTTGATCGAGGTTGTGGAACTTGATTGGCCCATGCCACCCCCAGAGAGCATTTTGTTGAGGTTTTTTACCATATCGTCCATATTTGTAAAACCCATTACCCCTCCGGCACCAAATGGAGATGGAGGTGTGCTCTGTTCTCTAAAGTCTTTTGATGTAGAAAGTGAGACTATCACGTATGGAGATCCATCCGGTGACGCATCTATTCTTACAATAATATACTCTTTCTTCATGTCTTAACTTCACAAATCAGCATATTTTACCTTTCGCCCAAATAACATGTAGAATACAATAAGAATCATTATTACCTTTTTCATCCTCGCAGATAGCATAGATGGATACAATGTCTAAAGCCAAAAAAATTCTTGTTTTAGGAGGTGGATTTGCAGGGGTAGAATGTGTACGAAAACTCGAATCGTATTTTCGAAAGGAAGGGGACATTCAGGTTACTTTAGTAAGCGAAGATAACTTCTTCTTGTTTACTCCAATGCTCCCTCAGGTAGCTTCAGGAACAATTGAGACTAGACATATTGTGATTCCAGTTAGAACCTTGTTGAAAAGGGCCAAGTTCTATGAGGCTGAAGTCAAAAACATTGATCCGTACGGTAAAACAGTAACTCTTAGCGGTACAAAAGAAAAACGTGGAATTTCACTGCATTATGATTATCTTGTCTTAGCTCTTGGTAGTCAGACAAATTTCTTTGGAATGGATAAATTAGAAGAATTAGCTTATTCAATGAAAACTCTCAATGATGCAGTGGTATTACGAAATCGAGTCATAGATATGTTAGAGCAAGCAGATAATGAAACAGATCCGATCCTCAAGAAAAGTTTGCTTACCTTCGTAATTGTGGGAGGAGGATTTGCAGGTATAGAAACTGCAGGGGAATTAATGGACTTGTTACATGATGCTAGAAAATTTTATCCCAATATTGAAAAAACTGACATCAGAGTTATCGTTCTTGAGGCAATGTCAGCTATACTTCCAGGCTTTAATGAAAAGCTTGCAAAATTTGCGTTAGAAAAACTTTATGGGCGTAGAATAGAGGTTAAGGTAAGTACAAAACTTTCTAGTTTTACAGGTGATGAAGTTTTAATTGAGGATGCTCATCCGCAGGTAGATCCCAATAAACAATCTTCGGTGAGCGCAATACAGACAAGAACCTTAGTGTGGACTGCAGGTGTTACGCCCGTAGATATTATAAAAAAATCAGTCTTTAAAACCAACAGAGGTGGAATTGTGGTAGATGAATTTCTTCAAGCAGTTGACTTTCCCGAAGTTTTTGCAGTTGGAGATTGTTGTTATATTATTGATCCCAAGACAAACAGGCCTCTTCCACCAACAGCACAAAGTGCGGAATCAGAAGCTGAAATTGTTGCAAAAAATCTTCATGCCTTAATCACAAATAGAGAAAAAGAAAAATTTGTGTATTCACCTAAAGGCCAGATGGCCGTAATAGGAAAGCGGAGTGCAATTGCAAGTATGTTTGGAATTCATTTGCATGGAATTTTTGCTTGGATGCTTTGGAGAGTAATATATCTCTCAAAAATTCCACGATTAGATAAAAAAATAAGAATTTTTCTTGATTGGTCAATAGACATGTTTTTTGATAGAGACATTGCTCGATTGAAGGTAATGCGTGAAAAGCCCATTGAGGAATTCAAAGAACTTGACGAAGTGGATGATGTTTGGTAAGATAGAATTCTGCATTGCTGAAATATATTGAACATTACAAAATGGCATTTATGGGAAAGGTCTATGCTGTTGGTGTTGGACCAGGATCACCAAAGTATGTAACTGAGATAGTAAAAGAAATAGTGCTAAATTCTGATATTGTTATCGGATACAAATACACACTCAAAACTATAGAAGCGTTCTTGAAAAATAAAGAGATACATGAAATCACTATGAAAGACCAGGAAGAGGCGTACCAAAAGGTCTCAAAGACTCTGGGAAACAAGACATGTGTTGTTCCTTTTACAGGAGATGTGAATTTCTCAGAATCAGAAGTTGTAGACAGGTTGATTGAGATATTTGGAGATGTACAAATTATTCCAGGAATTAGTTCTACACAGGTTGCTGCATCAAAGGCACGAGTACCAACAGATAAGAGCAGGGTCATTACTATGCATATTTCCACAAGCATAGAGGAAAAGAAACTTGAGCTTCAAAAGGCACTCATTGACGGATTTAGTGTAATACTTGTGCCAAGACCTTGGCCAAAAGAACCTTCTAAACACTTTATGCAATCAGAGATAGCAGTATACCTAAAAGATCATGGTTTTGACACTTCAAAGATTAAGGTACATGTATTTGAATTTCTAACTACCGATAAAGAGACACATTTTATAGGCAAGGTAAAAGACTTGGAAGGAAAACAGTTCTCTGATCTATCCGTAATGGTTTTTGATCAGACAAAGCTGGAATCATATATTAATTTCAAATAATTTAATGAAGACTGGAGTTAGTTATCATGGTGGTGTTCCACCAATTACATATGATGAAGTTGGAGGCATTGAAATTATCACGCCATTCATCCAAGTGTACTGTGGATCATAAAATCTAACAATTCCAGTATCATTTACAACAACCATGAATGTTTGTCCTGGAGCTATCTTACCACTTACTATTTTTCCATCAGGGGTAAATGGATTATCATTTTTTTGTGTGCTAACACCACTGAAAATGGTATGATCTATAGAATCATTGTTTATCCAAATGATGGGAGTGCCAGGAACTATCTGTATAGTATCTGGTGTATAGTACGTATTGTATTGATTATACGTCTGCAGAGTTGCGGTTCCCCTTGGTGATGATGAGCCCGGATTTATACTAATTTTAATTGGAGCAATTTGACCTGTGGTTGCAGGTGTTGAAATAATAATTCCATTTATCCATGTATATGTTGGATCAAAGATTTGCGTAGAACCAGTTCTACTAAAAGTAATTTGGTAATGCTGCCCTGGGGCTATTATACCGCTATCAATATTTCCATCTGAAACAAAGTGAGGACTAACTGTTTTTCCAGCAGCGCCTTTTCCACCCGCACTCTCTGTTGTTGATATTAACTGGCCACTCATTATTCGATGTGGAACAGAATCGTTGTTAGTCCAAACTACAACTGTACCTGGTGTAATTTGGAGTGATGATGGTGAAAGGAACTGTCCATTATTAGAATTAGATGAGCCGCTAACTATGTTCATTTGAACTGTTTGTGTTTGCATTGTTTGTGAAAGTGGTGCAATTATTCCTACCATGAATTGGTAAGTGGGATCAAAGAAGGTAATGTCACCTACTGTTTCGTCTTGTGGAATGTTGTAACGTGCTGCAACCCTAGGATCTAATGATTGAGTAGTATCAAAACTAGTTATTGTATACTGGAATGATTGCCCTGGGGCTATTATACCGCTATCGATCTTGCCATCTGGAATAAGCGCGGTGGATGATTGATTAGTGGTTAGTACTTTTGCCACACCACTCATTATTCGATGTGGAACAGAATCGTTGTTAGTCCAAACTATGGTGGTACCAAGAGTCACTTGTACATTTGATGGAGAATAGTGAACTTGGTTGTTGATATCATATGCGCTTGGTAGGATGCTTATGTTCACTGTAGACGATGATGTAGGCTGAAGTGTGGTTGTTGGTTTTGTAATTACAGCATTAGTAGATAATATTTTAGCACTGTAACTTACTTTCATAGTTTCAGATCCAGTTATCTTTCCTGATATACTAAAAACAGAACCATCTTGATTGCTATCTATTATTCTTCCAAACAAATTGAGATGAATCATGTTTCCATTTTCATCCTGTGCATTACCTTGGATTACAAAGTACTTGCCATCTCGCAAGATTGAGACTTGCCACAATCCAGAATTAAGATATTGAGTATTTGCTATAGTAACAAGGCCATTATCAAGTGTGGCTTGTGTACTACTTCCATTATTAGATCCTACCGTAATCTGTAAAGCAATACTTGAATCAAAAATAGTTTTATTTCCTGAGAGATAACCTGAGGCATCAATCAAGTATTTTCCATTAGATGAGAAATCAGAATATGCATTAGGTAAATACACCATAGTAGCAGCAAGTCCTGCAATTACTATTAGAAACAGAAATACGTATTTCATTAGATTATCCAGCCCCTTATTGCATATTTAATTACTAGGTATAATATATCACACAATTAGGCAATTCCCGGTTAATTATCTTTACAAACTAGATTTTGTATGAACTACATTTGATCCAAAATGTTGTATCATATAATATTCAATAAATCCCCCAGCAAGCAGAAGAGCCACTACAATTCCTATTTCGATAGCAGTTTGACGTAGTTCAGTTTTTAGAGATTTTTTTCTTATTATTACAAGTATGAGTAAAAAGCTTCTAGACATTCCAATTGAATAGGCCATAAGCTCCATTATGCCAAAGGGAGACAAGTAAAGTAATGCAAGTGGGGGAACTTTTGCAAGTGTTGGAGTTGTTGCCACTAGAGCTTCAAACGCAACCCCTGTTGACCAAGCCGCAAAAGAACCCCAGATCAATCCTAAACCTGGAATAAACATGGGTAGTGCAACTGATGCATTGTGTTCAAAAATTCCCATAGCATCAATTCCTTTAACCACTTTTTGAAATTCTTTGAGAAATGTGTGTGATTCATCATCAGATAATTTGCTTTGAGTTCCGATTAAATAAGATAAAGAGAAAATGCCAATGAAAATAACAAATACTAGAATTCTTTGTTTACTGAACAATAATCCATTTTTAAGAGAACTATATTTGAGGTTGGTGGTTGGATCAGATTTAATTAAAAGTCGTATTATGAGACCTTGTTGAAAGAAGAAGTTTCCTCGGCTATAACTTATGCATTAAGTAAAGGCTTTCAGATTCATCCTGATGCGTTTAAGATATTAGAAAAAATTGACATAAAAGAACTCCAAAGCATAATCAAACAGGTTGTTCGAGAAAAAGCTAAACAAAATATGTTTTTAATTAATCAAAGTGATCTCAAAATGTTTGTAGAATCAGAAATAGATGACAGTATTGAAAATAATCATGTGATTTTGTTTGATCCCACGAAAAAGGTTACGTCTGCAGAGGGGATTGAGGGTTTTCATGCATTATTCAAAGACAGGTACTCAAAATTACTTAAAATCATGATGCAACGTTCACAGTCAAAGAAACTAACTCCCATCTCAAATGTGACAAATGGTAAGTTGGATGATGAGACTTACATCGCAGGCTTGTTGATGGATAGAAGAATAGACAGGGATGTTACCAAGATAGTAATTGATGATCCTACAGGCTCAATAGAACTGTTAATTTTTAATAAAGAGATACAGGAAACTGCAAATTCTCTGCAGATTGATCAGTTTGCCATGATATCAATTGCAAGTGGAAAGAATGGAGGATTTTTTGTTAAGGAAATTCTTGTTCCAGACATACCTGATCACATAGCAAATCGTTCAAAGAGTGAGACCTATGCTGTATTCATCTCGGATTTACACGTGGGCAGTAAATTCTTTATGGAAAAAGAGTTTACCGAGTTTGTTTCATGGCTTTCAAGCCCTGATCCTATAGCAAGAAAGATCAGATTTGTACTGGTGGGAGGGGACATTATTGATGGAATAGGTATTTTCCCAAACCAAGACAAAGAGCTCTTACTACTAGATGTGGACCAACAGATGGCAAAGGCCACCGAGCTTTTAGACAAGATTCCAAAACACATTAAGGTCTTTATCATTCCAGGAAACCATGACCCGGGAAGACGAGCTCTTCCCCAGCCAGCAATTCCAGAAAAGCACAATATGCGCCTCTGGAATAGAGAGAATTTTTTCATGTTGGGAAATCCCTCTATGCTTGAGCTAAATGGTGTAAAGATACTGATGTTTCACGGCCAAAGCCTTGACGATGTTGTTGGTAGTACTCCTGGGCTAAGCTATGCACAACCAGCAAAAGCCATGCGGGTTTTGCTAAAAACTAGACATCTCAGTCCAATATATGGTAAGAGAACTCCGATTGCACCAGAGTTGGAAGATATGATGGTAATATCTGAAGTTCCAGATATCTTACATTCTGGCCACATACATGTAGTTGATCTTGACATGTACAAGGGAACATTAATTGTAAACTCTGGCGCGTGGCAAAGCCAGACTCCATTCCAAGCCAGTGTTGGAATTAGTCCCACTCCAGGAATTGCTATTATAGTGAACCTTGCCACAATGAAGGTTTTTACAAAAGACTTTACAGAAAATTCTAGCTAAGATCACAAGAGATCTTCTAAGGCCAGATCTTCCTTGAATGCTTTTTTTACTATATCGGCGTTCAGTGTAAGATTGAATTTTTTTGTCCTTCCATGCATCCCTTGATGAATAATTTTTCCTGTGATTAATCCAGTCATTTCTATTTCACTTAGCATTTGTGTAATTCTCCGCTGGGTTAGTTCTTTTTGTCTTGTAATTTTACAGAGGTTTTTGTATGATTGGTATATCTCACCGGTTGTGTTTCCGCTTGCTTTCATTACTCCAAGTATGAGTAGTTTTTCATGTAATGGGTATGAATTCAATGCAGTGGTTTCCTTATCTTCTTCCATCTTAAGAGCGGCTTTTCGTATGTGTGCTTCCTTTACTGTATCAGATTGTTCACGTTCGGCAATCTCACCTGCAACACGCAAAAGATCAATTGCTCTTCTTGCATCTCCATGTTCTTGGCCAGACATCGCAGAACATAGATTTAGGGCTGCTTGGTCCACAGTATCCGGTATAAAGGCTACCTTGATTCGTTCTTCAAGTATTTCATTGATTTGTCCAACAGTATAATTGGTAAAGATTACCTCTTCCTCACTCAAACTGCTTAAAACTCTGGGGTCTAGACGTTCTTTGAATGTGAGATCATTAGAAATTCCAATTAAGGTTAATGTGCCTTTTTTAAGCCTCTCGTTGGCTCTAGTTAATGAATAAAATACATCTTTACCTGATTTGGAAACAAGTTCTACAAGATAATCTATCTCATCTATTACAAACACCGTGTTTAGACCATTTTTCTCAATTACTGAAATAATGCGATTGAATACTTCACTAATTGAAAGTCCTGTAGAAGGTAATTCTTTTTGTGATGTTAGACCTAGTTGTCTGCCCAATTTTACTAGTAATCCATAGAGAGTTGTCTCTTCTTTTGCATTAGCATAAAGTAGTTGAATTGGGAAAGAATTGTCCTTTACTCGTTCTTGTATCTTACCAAGAACTTTCTTTACTACTAGTGTTTTACCTGTACCCGGCTTCCCATAAACTAGTAGGTTGGAAGGACGTGATTTTTTTAATAGGGGTAATAGTGATTGGGTGACTTTTTTTTGTTCATCTTCACGATGTAAAATTATATCAGGAATAAATGTAAAATGTAAGACTTCACGATTTTTGAATAGTGATTTTCCACTTTGAGCATCATCTAATAATTTATCAATTGGATCTTTTGTCATTGACGCACACACCATTGTTTCTTCTCTATCCACATATGGATTCTACTCAATTAATTAGATTAGAATAGAATAACTAAACCAAATTTAGTATATCATTAATTATTTTTATTTTTATTAAAAAAAATTTTTTTAATAAAGCTAGAGTGGAAGTATAGGTGTGTGAGTCTTCCTAATATGATATTAACAATTAGTGAACTTTCTGTTAATATTAGGTCCAGAAAAGCCAGAAATGACCCCCTTATTTCCAGTCCAGGCGTGAAGATGACTCTTAACAATGTTAATATCCAGAAGAATACCCCCTTATTTCCAGTCCAGGCATCAGTTTTAGGTATTTTAAATATAAAGCCAAAAGAGCCTGTTAAGGTGTCAACCACATCTATTCGTGGCCTAGGCAGTGAATGTTAACAAACCTCTATGTTAACAATTCTTCTATGATCTATTCAAGTGTTAATGGGTTATCAGATCGATCTCAATGGCCCGAAAAAGAATTAGAATAGACCTGGAAGACTCGGATGGAGCCAAATACAACTTTAGCCTAGAGGGTAATGTTACTCGTGAAAAGATGTTAAAAATATTTGAACTGATGAATCTTATGAATATAGAAGAGCCGGAGGGGGGAGGAGCCCAATTGGACTCCATAGGAGCCAAGATATGGAATATTATAGACAAGAATTTTCCCATAGGCAAATTTACCTCTTCAATAATATTGGAAAAATATGAAGACGAGTATGAGGAACCAATTAAGCTGAGCGTGATTTCCACCTATCTATCCAGATTTGCGGTAAAGGGCAAGGTGATGAGGGAAAAACAGGGAAAAGAGTGGGCCTACCAGATACTAAAGATAGCCCAAAGGGAAAAGAGTGGGCCTTAAGAAATTACTACCTTTTTGACCACTAGGTGATCTTCCTCTATTGTGATCCTAACGTAATCGCCTTTCTGAAGTTCCAAGAATTTTCTAAAGTCTTTGGGGATTGAGATTGTTCCTGCAGTAGTTATTTTAATTAGTTGTTCATTAGGCATGTTATTGTATTATAAGAACAATAATTTAAGAATTTACAATTATCTAAGATTATTAAATTATAATGATTTTTAATGGGTTGATAGAAAATTAAAGAGATTAGGAATTAATCAAATATAAAATAGCGAGGGACAAGTCATAATTTTCTGATCTGAAAACTATTGTATTCTAAAAGTTATTGGGCTGGTGCCATCTTGACAATCCCTATCCTTGTAAGACCCTTATCAGTTATTTTATAAGAAAATGGCTTTGTTGTCATATCTCTTTCGACCAAGCCCTCCTCAAATAACTTCTTTAACATACGTGACGTGTGCTCTCTAGTTCTTCCTAATGTGACCTGGATGTCACGTGATGTCATAGATTTCTCTGTGATTAAGCGTAGAACATGATCAGTGACATTTCCAAACTGCATATTCTGAATTCTCTCTCTTGGCTTCTCCTCTTTAGTCATTACCGGAGGCTCTTGCTGTACTCTTTGCTCCTTGGGCTTTGGAATTTGTGCTTGGGGAATTTCTTGTGTTTCTTGTGCCATTTCTATTGAATCTAAACGAATTTTCATATCAATCAACAAATTTTCATAATACTGCAAGCGTTCTGTTAGAATTTTTGCATTTTGAGCATCTGATGTCAGTCGTGGCTTTACCTTATTGTATACTGTAATAGCTATCAGTCCGCCAATAAATGATGCAAATACACCTAAAATGACTCCTACATCTGGTATGTCTACTAACATCACGATGTAACGTCAAATGATGTGATTTATCATGTTTGAGTAAAATTATTTCACATCTTACACATCAATACCAAACATATCTTATCACATCTTATCACAACCCTTTACCAAAATACGCCTAATTTTGAAGCCAAATTATAGATTACAAGTTCGTTTTAGTAATTCATGTATCACAGACATGATTTGTTCCTCACGTTCTGGAAAAACATCACTACTTTGTATCACAGAAACCTGTTCGGAAAGGCGATTTATCACATCCACATCATCATCACTTAGTACGCCTAGGCTTCTAAGTAGGATCCATGAATAACATAATGCGGTCAACTTGTCTTTAGATTGAGTTACTTGTCGATAAAATGCCCCTTTACTGATAGTAAACTGTGAATCAACAAGGTCCCTACGTTTTAAAATAATTGCAATTTGTCTTTCAGTAAACAATGATTTTTTTATAATTTGCCTAATAATATTACTAAAATTATCACCGGGGGGGTTGCTCATAGCTATACAGATTTGTATAACTATATTCAATTAAACTTTTAATCAATAGATATTCAACCATACATATGCAACAGACAGAGAATTATCTTCACGCTACAAGAAAGAAAAAGGGGCCACTTCTCTTCGTACTAATAGATTCTGAAAATTCTGCAGGACGTTCTGCCTCAACATTGGCAAAAGAAGCGGAAAAAAATGGTGCCTCTGCAATTTTGGTTGGTGGCTCATCAGCTACTGATCAACTCACTATGACTGAGACTGTATCTAGTATCAAAAAATCAGTCAAGATACCTGTAATTCTCTTTCCTGGAAACGTTACAGGCGTGGTTCCTGGTGCTGATGCAATACTTTTTAGCTCACTTTTGAACTCTGATAATCCATACTTTATATCACAGGCACAAGCCTTGGGAGCACCAAGTGTTCTAAGATTTGGTCTCGAACCTCTTCCTACAGCCTATATCATTATTGGTGAAGGAACAACTGTATGGCATGTAGGCTCAGTAAGAACAATTCCCTTTGACAAGCCAAGCCTAGCCGTCATGTATGCTTTGTCTGCCCAATTCATGGGAATGCGATTTGTGTATTTAGAAGCAGGTTCTGGAGCCAAATCTAATGTGAAACCTGAAATGGTTGCTGCAGTAAGGAAACTTTTCAAGGGATTTCTTATAGTAGGCGGAGGTATTCGTAGCCCAGAAACCGCTGAGGAAGTAGCAAAAGCTGGTGCAGATGCCATCGTAATTGGAACTTTCATTGAGAAGGGCGGAAGTTTCAAAACGATTTCCGATATCGTAAAAGCCATCCAATCCATAAGGAAATAACATGTCTGAGAACCTAGCATTGAGACTTAAAGAGGTCCCAATGCCTCAAGATTATTTTGGGTATTATACCAAGATATCAGAGGAAGTCTTTACTATTTTTGAACAAGCCGCATCTGCCAAGGCAACACTTGCAGATTCTTCTGGGATGGTAGAACCAAAGATCGCTTTTGATCTTGCAGATCGTGTATCAAAAATGCACGACATTGACGTAACTGACAATCTGAGGTCTCTCATACAAAATACCACTAAAGAATTGGCTGCACTAAGGCTTGCAGAAGATATAGCCCAAGGCAAGTATTCTGGACCTGATACAGATCTTCAGGAAAAACTTGATCTTGCAGTACGTGTGGCTTTGGCCATAGTCACAGAAGGAGTCACAATTGCTCCACTTCAAGGCATAAGTGAGGTTCTGATCAAGAAAAATGCAGATGGCACTGAATATCTATCTGTATCATTTGCAGGTCCTATCAGATCAGCGGGAGGAACAGAGGCTGCCTCCACCATGCTCATTGCAGATCATGTGCGAAAGATAGCGGGGCTTTCAAAATATCAGGCAAATTCATTTGATGATGAGACTGGCCGATTTGTAGAAGAGTTGAGGGTATACGAAAGAGAGGTTGGGAGCTTTCAATTCCATGTTCCTGACCAGGATGTGATAAATGTAATCTCTAATCTTCCAGTAGAACTTGATGGTGTAGATACCGACCTAGTTGAGATTGTGAGCCACAGAAACATGGTGCGAATAGGCACCAATAGGGTTAGAGGAGGTGCACTTCGTGTTCTAAATGATGGTCTAATCGGGAGATCTCGCAAACTACTCAAACTCATTGAATTATACAAACTCGATGGCTGGGACTGGCTCAAAGACCTCAAGGGGGCCATTCAAACAGGAGATGCTGATGCAGCAGCCCATAGGATGAGAGAGGTGATTACAGGAAGATCAGTGCTTTCCATGCCTAAAAAGCTTGGGGGATTTCGACTAAGGTATGGTCGTGCCTGCAATACTGGATTTGCTTCAATTGGCATTCATCCAGTAGTTGCAGAAATACTTGACCATGCAATAGCAGTAGGTACCCAGATTAAGCTCGATGTGCCTGGAAAAGCCTCAACCGTAGCCTTTGTAGACTCGATTGATACCCCCATTGTCAGACTAGTCAATGGAAATGTTGTAAAAATAAAGGACACTGCACATGGAATTTCACTAAAACCACATATTGCAAAGATTTTGCATCTCGGTGATATTTTGATTAGCTATGGAGACTTTTTAGAAAACAATGCTGAACTCATACCGACTGGATATGTGGAAGAGTTTTGGGCTCAGGAATTACAAGATAAAGTATCCAAGTATGAACCAAATGACACTGAACTTCTAAGTTATGTATCAAAGGTACCAGATCTGGATGAGGCCTTTAGGATATCATTGAATTTTGGTATTGGTCTTCATCCACATTATCTGTACTATTGGGATCAAATTATAATTGAAGAATTTGAAAAAATTCTCAAACCTACAAAATTTGATCCAGACCTCATCATTTATCCAATAGATGCAAAAGATGTTCTGGAAAAACTAGGCGTTCCACATGAAGTTGCAGAAAACACTCTTCTTCTAAAAGATGTAGAGGCCAAGGTCTTTTTCTATTTGTTATTTAGAAAGCAAATCCAACTTGAAAAAGATCTTTCTGTCCCACAAATCATAACAAAATCATCTGGCATAAAAATACCAAATAAATTTTCAACCTCTATTGGAGTGAGGGTTGGAAGACCAGAAAAAGCTGCACTACGAAAAATGAAGCCTCCGGTACACACTTTATTTCCAGTAGGAAACAAGGGTGGGGCATCTCGTGATTTGCTCAAGGCAGCAAAACAGCCTAACTTTTACTGTAACATATACAACAGATTCTGCAAAAAGTGTAATATCCCTTCTATTAGTATAGCATGTCCCAAATGTAACACAAAAACAAGTACGATTTTCATATGTAACAAGTGCAGAGATGAGCTCGAGACAGACTATTGCACAAAATGCAAGAGCAGGGCACATGGACACTCGTATCGCTCATTTCCTCTCAAAGATCTCTTGTATGCTGCTCAGGAGAAGACTGGATTTAGAGCTCAGGAGCCATTCAAGGGTGTAAAGGAGCTTATAAACCAAGACAGGGTGCCAGAACCACTTGAAAAGGGTCTAATAAGGCAAAGTCTCGGACTTAATGTCTTCAAGGATGGGACAATAAGATTTGATACGACTAACGCACCTCTCTCGCACTTTAAACCATCTTGGATTGGAACAACCCCAGAAAAACTAGTTGAGCTTGGATATACTCATGATACAAACGGCAATCCACTACAAAACTCTAATCAACTTGTTGAGCTCAGAGTACAGGACGTAATAATACCCAAAGAGTGTGGAGACAGTCTTGTTTTTGTCTGTCAGTATATTGACCGAGAGCTTACAAAACTTTTTGGGCGCCAGCCGTTTTACAATGTGAAAAATACTGATGATCTTGTGGGCCATCTCATAATTGGTCTTGCGCCGCATACATCTGTTGGAATTGTGGGTAGAATAATTGGATACACCAATACCCAAGTGTGCCTTGGAACTGCGGTATGGCATTCTGCAAAAAGGCGTGATGCTGACGGCGATGCAGATTCTATCATGTTGTTAATGGACAGTCTGCTTAATTTCTCAAGATTATTTTTATCTGACAGAATAGGAGGACTGATGGATGCACCACTGCTTGTTCAACCTATTGTAATTCCGCAAGAAGTACAAAGACAAGCTCATAACTTTGAGGTTGTAAAGGCGTATCCACTTTCATTCTTTGAAGCTACACTTAGAAGGGAAAAGGCAAGTGAGATCAAAGATGTTGAGATCCTAAAATCAAGACTAGAAACAGAAAGGCAATTTCTTGGACATGATTTTACACACATAACATCTACGCTGACCACATCGAAATCAAGGAGTGCTTATTCTACACTTGGTTCATTACTTGAGAAGCTTGACATGCAGATAAGAACTGCAGACATCATAAATGCGGTTGACCCAAGTGAAGTAGTTTCAATGGTGATGACCACTCACCTGCTTCCAGATATCATGGGAAATCTTCGAGCATACTCTGGCCAATCTTTCCGATGTACTACATGTGGTGCAAGCTACCGAAGAGTTCCTCTTGTTGGAAAATGTCTTGAATGTGGCAATAGGCTAATTCAAACCATGACTAGGCCCTCTGTACAAAAATATCTCAAACTAGCAAGGAGAATGCTGAACAAATATACGATATCGCCCTATCTTCGAGGACGTGTACTTTCCCTCTTGGATGAACTGGAGTTAGTTTTTGGTAAAGAAGAAAATAGCCAATCTATTCTTACAGACTTTGCCTAGCGGATCTTTATGTAATCGTAACCGCCATGTTTGCTTTCAAAACAATAGCGAACCTTCTGAAAGTCTTTTCTAAATTTCTTGACGTCTAGTGCCACTTTTTTCTTATCTTTTTTATCTATTACTACTTTTTTGATAAACCCAGCCACTTCTTTCATATCTGATTCTTTCATACCAAGTCGTGTGAGTTCTGCAACACCGAGTCTCATTCCACCTGGATGAAAATAGTTACGTCCAGCCTTGATATCTCCTGGTATAAGTTGTCTGTTTACGATAATGTTTGCTTTTTCAAGATCTGCCTCAATTGTCCCACCATCACCAAATGAAAGCACATTTACAACTATCTGATGAGATTTTGTAAATCCTCGCTTTTCCCCAAGTACTGAAAAACCAAATGAGTTAAGGCTCTCTGCAAGAGCCTTTGCATTCTTTATGACTTGGATTGCATATTTTTTACCAAATTCTAGCATCTCTGCATAAGCAATTGCCTTTCCTGCCATGTGGTGCAAATGATGATTACTGGTCATTCCTGGAAATGTAGCTTTTTTGATACTTTCACCATATTTTTCAAATGAGCAGATCATGCCGCCTTGGGGACCAAACAAAGTCTTGTGTGTGCTCATTGTCATTGCATCTGCACCTTCTCTTAGTGGATCCTGAAACTGTCCACCTGCAATAAGACCTGCTACATGTGCACCGTCATAATTGACAAACATATTGTAACTCTTCAGAAAATCTGCCAGCTCTTTTACTGGATGTGGAAACAAGAAAACCGAGCCTCCAAACATTGCTAATTTCGGAATCTTTCCAGCTTTTTCAAGTTCCTTGACCTTGTCTTTTGTCTTGTCAACATCAATTGTCATCTCTTCAGCATCAAATGGATAAAATTCAATGTCTAATCCATGGACAAGACCTGCAGTACCGGAATGCTCTTTTTTACCATGTGATATGTGACCACCTGACGGAATGGAAGGAGCAAGCATGACATCGCCTGGATTTGTAAATGCGGAATAGATAGCTAGGTTAGCAACAACCCCTGAAATTGGTCTTACATCAACAAACTCTGCCTTGAATAGTTTTTTTGCCAGCTCCATACACTTGAATTCTACCTTATCTATGTAGATGCAACCAGCATAGACCCGTTCACCCGGCCAGCCTTCTGCATATCTATTAGCAAAATCTGATACTATTGCTTCTCTGACTGCTGGGCTTGTCACGTTCTCACTTGCAATAAGGGGAATTGAATTTGCAAACCACTGGTTATGCGTCTTAAGCATTGAAAGTACTTCATTGTAGGATGATCGCGGTGAAGAACGAGACATGTTTAGTTGCGACAGTTTTCCTAATTTAAAAACATCGTTCAGGGGATGTTAAAAATTATCTATTTCAAGTGTAAAGAAGTCTGATCTCATAAGACATAATAAGGGAAAATTGACCTCATGCAAATATGTCAATTCAGTCTTCTGCTGGTGGAATACCAGTTGTAATTCTCAAGGACGGTGCTCAACAGACCAAGGGTCGTGATGCACAAAAAAACAATATTGCAGCAGCCAAACTAATTGCTGAAATTGTTCATTCTAGTCTTGGTCCACGTGGAATGGACAAAATGCTTGTTGATTCTCTAGGAGATGTTACAATTACAAATGATGGCGCTACTATTCTAAAAGAAATTGATGTTCAACACCCAGCTGCAAAAATGCTGGTTGAAATCTCAAAAGCAACTGATAATGAAGTGGGTGATGGAACAACATCCGCTGTAGTCCTCGCAGGCGCATTATTGGAAAATGCTGAGGTTCTAATTTTACAAGATGTACACCCTACAATTATCGTGGATGGTTATAGAAAAGCTGCCCAAAAGGCAGTAGAACTCTTGGAAAAGATTGCAGACAAAGTTTCTGCAACTGACAAGGATGTACTTGAAAGAATTGCAAGGACATCAATGCAGACAAAACTTGTCAGAAGAGATTCTGCTAACCTAGCAGACATGATCGTAAAATCTGTAATTGCAGTAGCTGAGAGAAAAGAAGATGGTTATCTAGTTGACATTGATGATATTAAAGTAGAAAAGAAGGCTGGTGGCTCTATCAAGGACTGTGCAATTATCAAAGGAATAGTACTTGACAAAGAAGTTGTCCATAGTGGAATGCCAAAGAAAATTGATAATGCAAAGATTGCTCTAGTCAACAATGCACTTGAGATTGACAAGACCGAGTTTGATGCAAAGATAAACATCACAAACCCGCAACAGATGAAATCATTTCTAGATGAGGAACAAAAAATGATCAAAAACATGGTAGACAAAGTAATCGCTTCTGGTGCAAATGTTCTACTCTGCCAAAAGGGAATTGATGATATGGCACAACACTATCTTGCAAAGGCTGGAATACTTACAGTAAGAAGAATAAAAGAAAGTGATATGACAAAACTTGCAAAAGCAACAGGTGCCAGAATTATTAGTAATTTTGATGACTTGTTTGAAAAAGATCTCGGCTCTGCTGAACTTGTAGAAGAAAGAAAAGTAGAAACTGATAAATGGACTTTCATTGAAGGCTGCAAACATCCAAAAGCAGTTACTCTTCTCCTAAGAGGCGGTTCCCAACGAGTAGTTGATGAGGTAGAAAGATCAGTTCATGATGCATTAATGGTTGTAAAAGATGTAATGGAAAAACCATTCATAGTAGCAGGTGGAGGCGCTCCAGAAACTTATGCTGCAACAAAATTACGTGAGTGGGCAAAAACACTTGAAGGCAGAGAACAACTTGCAGTAGAAAAATTTGCAGACTCTTTAGAAGTAATTCCAATTACACTTGCTGAGAATGCAGGAATGGATCCAATTGATACATTGGCATCATTACGCTCAAAGCAACTCAAAGGAAACAAATGGACAGGTATTGATGTTATGAAGGGCCAAGTTGCTAGCATGCATGCTAGCGATATCTTTGAACCACTCTCTGTCAAGATCCAAATAATTACATCCGCAACAGAAGCGGCATCAATGATACTAAGAATCGATGATGTTATTGCAACTGCAAAATCTGCAGGACCACCGCCAGGAGCTGAAGGCATGGGCGGAATGGGAGGTATGGGTGGCATGGGAGGTATGGGCGGAATGGGTGGCATGGGTATGCCACCTATGGATATGTAATTAGTAATTCGTACTCTCTCAAAGTTTATTTGACTAATCTAGATAGGAATTCTATGCAAATAGGCGGAACCAAAATTCTAACTGGTGCAAGATACATCTATCTTGTAGCATTCTTTGCATTGCTCTCTGGAATGTTCTATCCTATAATCACTCATAGTGCGTGGGATCCAGTAATCGTAGGAACCTTCATTCTCTTTGTAGGCCTTGCGGGAACCGTTTCTATATACAAAGCAACTACTACTGAAAGGCACAAGAAAGCCTATCTCATTATCGGTTTGGTTATTACTTCACTTGCATTGTTCCTTGTGTATGGTGCAATTGGTAAAGTCTAGAGGACATGCACACAATTAGATTTGTATATCTAATCAATCGCGAAAGATTTAATCAAAAATTTCCTATTTTCTAAATATCAAAATAAAGATAGAATTCATGTGGATGAGGTCTTATTGAAACCTCATGATCGTCTGCTCTTTCTACTTCAATTATCTTATCGATTGTATCGTTTGAGAAGATTGGCGAGAGGAACTTTCTATCACTCTCCAACTCATCAAGTGCCTCTCCCAAAGTCGCAGGTAGGTCTTTAATTCCTTTTGCAACTCGTTGAGCTTTTGTCATCTTGTAAATATCTTCATAAACTGGGTCACCAGGATCCATTTTCTTTTTAATTCCATCCAACCCTGCTGCCTGTACTGCTGCAAACACTAGATATGGATTTGACGATGGATCAGGTGCCCTGAATTCAATTCTCTTAATCTTGGAATATTTTTCTCCCTTGAAGTGAGAAGGAATTCTGATTATTGCTGATCTGTTGCTTGGACTCCATGCGATATACACTGGTGCCTCATAACCTGGAACTAACCTATGGTAAGAATTTGTAGTGGGCGCAACAATTGCAGACAATGCTCTTGCATGATTCATGATTCCTCCACAATAGTATCTTGCAATTTGACTGACTTCTTCCTTGTCATCTTTGTCATAGAACATGTTCTTGTCACCTTTCCATAGACTGACGTTTGTGTGCATTCCAGAACCTGCATCCATTGAAATTGGCTTTGGCATCATGGTTGCAACTTTATCATATTTTTTGGCAATGTTTCTTATGACATACTTGTATGTCTGGGCTCCATCTGCAGCATTTGTCATGTTATCATATCGGATATCTATCTCACACTGTCCTGCTGTAGCTACCTCGTGGTGATGATTATCACATAAAATTCCAAAATATTCATTCAAGCACTCGACACAATCATTTCTAAATTCTGTCAGGGTGTCAGCTGGTGTGCTTGGATAGTACCCTTTCTTTAATGCCATTGGATAACCCTTGCCCTCTTGGTTCCATGGGGCCTCTTTGGATTCTATTGAATATGACTGACCTTTGTATGGAGTGAGCACATCCCAGGTAATTTTATCAAATACGAAAAATTCTACTTCTGGACCCCAATAGCTGTTGTCAAATCCTTGAGTTTGTAGATATTTTTCTGCCTTTTGCGAAATACCTCTTGGGTCTGATTCTAATCTACCCTTGTTCTTTCCCCAATATACATCACAAATCAACCTAGCAGTCTTTGCATTTGCCAGCCATGGAATTATTGCAAAGGTGGTAGGATCTGGTTTTAAGATCATGTCAGAATCTTCTATTGATGCAAATCCTACTATTGAAGAACCATCAAGTTTTGGTAGTCCATCTTGCATTTGTTGTGGAGTAAACAGATTTGCAGAAATTGTAGTGTGATGGAATCTTCCTCTAAGGCCGGTAAATTGTAAATCGATAAATTTTATCTGATCATGCTTTATTTTTGAAAAAACATCTTCTGCAGAGTAAGAAACTGGTACTGGTTCTCCACCAATCACTTTATATGGCAATTTTGCACCTTGATCATAACACAAAGAGGTCTATGATTTAAGTATTGTTGGATATGGAAATGTCAGAAACAAAAAAAATTGATGTAAATTTATTGTATGCTATTCTTCTTCGCGAAGTAGAAAACGATACAGTTCAGGAGGTAGATCCTAATTTGTATCATAACATTGCAGAATTTCTTGGAAACATAAAAAATCATGATTATGATGGAATAGAATCAAAGATTACTGAATCGCTTGTAAAAATGATAACAGAAATGACCTCAATTCTTCTAAAGATCAGAATTGAAAAGGCAACATCATTAGATGAAATTGATTATTCTAATCTTCTTGACGAAGAGAGATTCATTTTAGATTCTGAGGATGAGTTGCGACAAAGAAAAGAAACCATTCTTTCTGCAACACTCAATGGAAGACTAAAACTTTTAGAGACTGTAGGAGAAAACCACAGAGCAAGATCAATTGTGATACGATTTCTCAAACCCATGGATCAGATAATGGGTACTGATCTCCAGTCTTATGGACCATTTGAAGCAGAAGATGTTGCTACATTACCCTTTGAAAATGCACGCTCATTGATTGGAAAGAAAGTGGCAGTAAAGGTAAGCTGGGAAGACTAGAAATTAGACAACTGGTATATGATGTATCATGCATAATGGAGTAGATCTTGATGTCTATTTTGAAATCATACTATATCCAGTTATTGGGATATTTGCTATAGAAATGATCTGCAGACTGGCAAAGATTCCAAACTGGGCAAAACTCTTGACCCAGGCAATAATGTGTGTGGGCTTTGGCATAGCATATCTTACAATGCAGGTTGCTCATTGGCTAACAGCTGGTGTATTGCTTGTGCTTTCAATAGCCCTGTTTTACCAAGCAAGACTCTCAAAGATTGATCCGCAAAAAGCTCTGTACTAACCGAACTTTCCAAAAATTCGCTTGACAAAACTTTGTCTGCCTATCCCTTTTGTTCTACGGATCTTTTTTTCTCCAAATTTCTTTGCTCTAATTTGAAATAGTTTTACACATCTATGTGACTCAGGTAACCTGTGTTCTGCGCAAAACTTGTCGTTGCAATAATTGCATTCAAAAGGCAAATCCTGTGTTTCTCCACAGTATGCACAATCAAATTGTTCCATGCTTGTAATTAATTGAGATCCTAAATTAGTGTTAGTGAACAAAAGTACTTTTTAATTGACAAAACTTATTTACGCAAGACAGCATGATGAAAAATAGTTTTCAGTATGATAAAAGACCAAGTAGCTGTAGTAACGGGCGCTAGCAGCGGAATAGGATATGCAACTGCCATTGCAATAGCAAAGGCTGGTGCAAAGGTTGCAATTGGTGCCAGAAGGGTTGACAAATTAGAACAGCTCAAAAAAGACATTGAAAAAAATGGTGGAGAATGTATTACTGTATCATGTGATGTAACAAAGCGTAATGATTGTGAAAATTTGGTTAATACTGCAATAAAAAAATGGAATAAAGTGGATATTTTGGTAAATAACGCAGGACTGATGCCCTTGAGTTTTGTAAAAAACCTCAAAATAGACGAGTGGGAACAAATGATTGACGTAAACATCAAAGGAGTAATGTACTGTACCGCAGCCGCAATTCCTCACATGATCACACAAAAATCTGGTCATATAGTAAATATTTCATCGATTGCAGGTAGAGTGGTCTTTCCTGCAGGAAGTGTTTACTGTGCAACTAAATTTGCAGTATGGGCTTTTAGCGAGGGACTTAGACAAGAGCTATCTGTCAGAAACAATATTCGAGTTACAACAATAGAGCCTGGAATAGTAGATACTGAACTTACAAATACCATTACCGACAAATCTCTTGAATCGTTTGTGACACACTCAAAAACAATCCAGTCCCTCAAGGCAGAAGATATCGCAAATTCCATAATCTTTGCACTCCAATCTCCACCTCACATGAATGTAAATGAGATTACAATCAGGCCAACTACACAAGAAAAATAGAGACTGTGCCTTGCTATGAGACCAACAAACATTGTAATTTTAGGCGGGGGCTTTGGAGGTCTTGCTGCCGCAAATGAACTCCGAGATAATCTTACACAAGATACAAGAATTACGGTAATTGATAAAAAAGATTGGTTCATGATGGACCTAGTCAAGCTATGGATAATCAATGGAACAAGAGAGTTTGAATCTTCCAAGAGACCACTGGAAAATGTTACCAAGAAAGGCATTGAATTTGTAAATGAAGATATACTAAAGATAGATCCTATCAACAGATCTGTTCGAACAAAGTATAGGCAATTTCATTATGACTATTTGATAATAGCCCTAGGTGTAGAGCTTGCACCAGAACAAATTCCGGGTTTGAAGGAAAATAGTTTTGTCCTTTATGACATCAATGATGTTCCAAAAATCAGAGACACGTTAAGGCAGGTCAAGTCAGGCAAGATTGTAATGGCAATCACTGGCCTTCCATACAAATGTCCTCCTGCACCCTTTGAGGCAGCTCTTCTAATAAGATCTGTACTTGAGGAAACAGGGGCAAGCGATTCTGTCCAGATGGACTTCTACAGTCCGACTCCAATCACACTTCCTGCAGGAGGTCCGGAGGTAAGTGAAGAAATATTTCAAATTCTAAAATCAAAAAAGATAGAGTTTCATGGAAATCACAAAACCGTTACAGTAGAGCCAAACAAAATAAAATTTGAAAACGGGGAGGCAAGTTTTGATATTTTAATTTCTATTCCACCTCACAAGGCCCCCTCAGTTGTGATAGAATCTGGTTTTGCAGAATACGGCAAGTTTGTGGCAGTAGACAAAACCTGCAAGACAAAATATGATCATGTCTATGCAATAGGGGATGTAAATCAGATAATGGTGACAGACAAGATAGCTGTGCCAAAGGCAGGAATTTTTGCCGAAGCCGAGGGAATAACTGTTGCAAGAAATATTATTGCACAAATAAAAAATGAGTTTGAAAACGCAGTATTTGATGGAAAAGGGGGATGTTTTCTAGAAACTGGCAAGGGAACTGCAGGATATATCCAGGTTGACATGTTTGCAACGCCGGATCCTCTTACCCAACTAAAATCTTCATCAACAGAACACTTTGCAGAAAAAGAAAAATTTGAGCAAGAAAGACTGAAAAAATGGCTCTAGATTTTCAAACACAAATTTCTTGACATCAATTCAATACTACAATTTAATAATTTCAACAATAGCCAGCACCTTGAGGGGCCGTAGTCTAGCTTGGTATGATACTAGCCTGGGGTGCTAGAGGTCGCCGGTTCAAGTCCGGCCGGCCCCATTCATGTACGAAGATATAGTTAAGACTAGATTTTGCACAGAGAAATCGGGACAAACAAATCCATGAAAATATCGTATTTGATAAATCCTGATTTGAAACCAAGGGAAGTAGTCACATTGTTTGTTAATTCTGGCATTAAAAGACCTGTTAATAATGTTGGAAGAATAAAACGTATGGTTGAGAACGCAAATCTGATAATATGTGCAAAAAATGACAAGAAGCTAGTTGGAATATTGCGTGCTGTAACTGACTTTAGTTATTGTTGCTATGTGTCTGACTTGGCAGTTGATAAAAAATATCAACGCCTTGGAATTGGAAAAAAACTACTCAAATTAGCACAAAAAACACTTGGAAAAGACGTCATGATGCTTTTGTTATCTGCTCCAGAAGCAGACTCGTTTTATTTCCATATTGGGATGGAAAACATACAAAATGCCTGGAAGATTGCTCGCAAAAGATAGAGTCCATAAT
Organism: Nitrosotalea sp.; assembly: GCA_029850515.1. Classification (GTDB taxonomy): domain Archaea; phylum Thermoproteota; class Nitrososphaeria; order Nitrososphaerales; family Nitrosopumilaceae; genus Nitrosotalea. The sequence continues at coordinate 34,331 of JARCRW010000093.1, forward strand.
ATAATGTAAAATCTTGTCTCATCTGTTTTCATATCGCATGCAAAGCAAATTTTGTCATAATTTACAATCTACTTACTAATGTCAAATTGTCAAGTCATTTTTTGTATAATTGTGATTGTAACAGGCCCATGGGAAAACGAAAATTCACTATTGACCTTGGCAACGAGAAGATTGAGGTAGAAGGGCACCTGCACAAGAATGTTGCAATCAAGTATCTCATGAAGAGACGAAGATCACTGCTTATGACACGAGACAAAGAAAAGGTAGAGAAACTCTTCAAAGATGCACCAAAAACAATCTCAATAGTGGGCGGTCACCTGATCAAATCTTACAAAGTAAACTGGGAAAGAGAAGGAACAACTGAATTTGAGGGTTCCAGATTTGTCTTCACCTTGACTGATCTACCTGACAAATCAGTACACGCAATTACAAATTGATTTCCCATCAGTGCTTTTTTTGCGCTAGAAAATTTTTCTTATATGGTAGACTTCATGCTTGACTCATAGCTTGGAAATCCCAATACATCTTGATATGATTTTGGAATCATTGATTTTGATTGAAGCAAAAGATCACTTGCAGCAGAATCAAGAACATATGTAACAGCCCAGTCCTCCTCACTTCTGATTGATCTACCAAAACCCTGTAATAGCTTTGTAAGTGTCTGTGATTTGTACCATAAAGGAAACTTTTGCATCTTGATCTTGGTTCGTTTCTCGCTAAGGTTTGGATATGGTACCTTTGCTATTATCTGAAATCTTGACAAGTCATCTTTCAAGTCAACTCCTTCCCATAATGATGATGACAGCAATACACCATCTTCATCAAAAGAGTGTTCCTGCAATACCTCGTCTTGGGTCATACCGTTCTCATTTCTGCTGTGGCATATTCTGATTCGCCGTCTATTTTTTTCAGAGAGATTATTTTTTATGTCAAAACATCTCTTCTCTGAAGAAGTAAGTATCAAACCCCTCTCTGTACCATGCTGTGACATTATCTCATCAATTTTTTTTATTACAGCAAGTTCATCATCCTTACTTGAAGAGTAGCTCAGTTTTTTTGTATTAAGAAAATTGATTCTTCTCTTGTCAGGTGGAAATGGAGATCTTGGGGTATCAACAAATCCAACTTTTGATGGATCAAGTCCCGTATTTTCGCAAAAACTATCCTTGTCTATCGTAGCAGACATGAAAACTTGATTCTCAATGTCAAAGAATGTCTTGACATACTTTGAAATGTCAAGTGGCTTGACAGAAATTGATCTGAAATTTCCTCTCTCATCATTGAATGGATCATTTACCACAAAATTATTCTTGTTTGAATATATTTCTGCATGGGAATTCGCCATCTTTTCATATCTTGATTCTAGTTTTGCAAGCAAGGCATAGTCAGGGTTTAGCATAAATGACTTGCTTTCCTGCAAATCAAGTATCTGCTTTGAATATGATCGTGCCAAGTCATCAAGCAACTGAACTATCATGCCAATATCTCCAAGATCGTACGTCTTTGCATCAATGCCGCACTCGGAAAGATATCCATTGTAGATGTCTACACCTATGAACTGGATTATCTGGTCTTCTATCTTATGTGCCTCATCAAAAATTGCTATTGGTTTTGAGACATATTCAGAATAGGCCTTTCTATTGAACTTCATTAATTGAAAATATGCAGCATAGTTCCAGATAGAGTGGGGCGAGGTTAGTGCACGATATTTCTGTTCGTAATAATGGCACAAATCCTTGGTAATGTCTTGTGGCTCTCCTAGCTTTGGCTTGAACTGGCAAACCTCCTTGACTTTTTTTCCGTTCTTCATTATTGTCTCTTCACAGAGGCCTTTTTCACAAGTAAGGCCTTTCTGGATTGCACTTCTTGCATCTGATTTTCCGATTGATTCTTGTTCCATCAGTTTGAGGCAGGCAAAATTTGATTTTCCCTTTACAGGCATGAGAAATTTTAGGTCTTTGGAATATTGGTCCTGTAATTGTTTAGATGCAGTAACTATGAAAGAACTACCATGATATCTTGCAAGCGTAGCAGCAATGAGAGATTTTCCAACTCCTGTTGGTGCAGACAAGATGATTGTCTTGTATCCTGACTTGATCTTTTGCTCTATTCCCTGCAAGATCTCTTTTTGTATTTCTCTTGGTTTGAATTCCTCTGGAAAGTGTTCTAGAACAGTATTCATGTTAGATCAGTTGATAAAACATTCAAAGAACAATACTTAATCGCTTGTTTTGGCATGTTACAATTTTTTCTAGCCATGTTCAATATCCTGTGAAATGACAAAGCATCAAATCTTGTTAAACTGTCGCAAGCTCTTCCAAATATACCACGTAGCTGCAGTTCTGTATGGTTTCCACCTCTGACCAAGTTTTTCAGTTTCTATTTGTTTTGGAATCTCAGGCAAAGAAAACAACATCTGTACTCCTTTTCTCAAAGCAAGGTCACCAACAGGAAAAATGTCTTGCCTTCCAAGAGAAAAAATGAGAAACATCTCTGCTGTCCACCTCCCTATTCCCTTGACCTGAGTTAGGTGGGATATCACATCCTCGTCACCCATCCTTGAAATCGATCGCATGTTCAATTTTCCCTCATCCACATGTTTTGCCAAGTCCTTCAGATACTCAATTTTCATGCTAGAAAGCCCAACTTGGCGAAGTATGGATTTTCTTGTGGCAAGAATCTCAGAGGCGGTTGGAAATTTTGGATATAGGCTCTTGAATCTCTTAAAAATCGCATCTGCTGCACTGGTTGCAAGCTGTTGAGAGATTATTGATTCAACAAGGACAGAAAAATGGTGATTTCTTTTCTTTAGTTTGTATTCACCAATCGTATCTATGACTAGAGCCAGTGCTTGGTCTTTTCGAAGAAATGTTATTGCATCATCGATTGTCATTTCTAGTTTGGCTCTGGATGTATGGTAACTATGGCATTTTTTATCTGATCTTTAATCTTGTTTTCTATATCTGAGACAATATCGTGGACTTCTTCTATTGTAAGATCTTTTTCAAATGAGCAATCAATATCCACTTTGAAGATATCTTGTAGATGTAACGTTATCACCCGGCCAATTTTTTTTACCTTAGGATATTCTCTTATGATATTGGTAACTTGTTCCTCTATTGTTATGTCCTCCACCGGAATGCTCTCAGGAATTGAAACATATGGTTCAAGATGAATAGTAATGTGATTGACATTTGCAACAGATTTTTTTATTTGAGATTCTATCTCATCTGATACATGATGTGCATCTTCAAGTGACATACTTCTATCAACCATTACATGCAAGCTAATGAAGACGCCATTCTCTGCAGAAAATGAGGTTACATTGTGGATTTCCTTTACTCCCTTGACTGAAGTTGCAACTGTATTTATGACATAGTTGGCTGGAACATCTTTCCATGTTGGTTCAAAGTGAATAGTGACATTCGAATTTGCAATTGCATTTTTGATGTTCTTTTCCACATTAGCGCTAATCTTATGGGCTTCCTCAAAACTTGAGGCAGCACTCAATGATATTGTAATTTCAGTAAAGATATCACTACCTGATCTGCGTATTTGTACAGACTCTGTCCTCATTACTCCTTTGGTATTGTTTACTATATCATGTACTCTTTTGACCATGTTTGCAGGAACTGCATCAGTTAGCTCAAGACCACTTTTGTGGATCAATTTCAAGCTCAGTGCAGCAAGCAAGCCCCCAAGAATCAATGCTGCAATGTTATCGCCTTGGTAGAATCCCATTATGACAAGCACGATTCCTACAAGCGCAACAGAGGTTGCGCCCATGTCCATGAGGGCATGGTACAAGTCTACCTGAAGTGAGGAACCGTCTGTTTTTTTGAGTGCCCTTCTCAATATGGTAATTCTGAAAAAGATTGACCCTAGTGTATACACGGCTGCAATTATTGCAAGAATTCCAGGCAAAACCAGGGGTTTTGGTTCCTGGAATCTTGATATAGATTCATAAACAAAAAACAATGAAATTACAAGAATTATGATCCCTGCTACAAAACTGCCCATCGTCTCAATCTTTCCATGACCATAGGTGTGTTCTCTGTCCGGTGGCTTGGTAGACCATTTTGCAGCAACAAGCAAAACCATAGTTACAATGGAATCAAGTATGGCATGGATACTATCTGTAACAAGGGCAAGACTGTTAGATGAAATCCCGATCAAAAATTCTACTACAAAAGCAGAAAGTATCACTCCAAGTGAAATTTTTAGCGCGTTTGTCTTGATGTCTTGGAAACTCAATTCTTGTCCAACCCCAACATCTTCAGTATTTCATCAAAGTTTTCTCTTGATTGATCATGCTTGTATTTTTTGAGGGGACCTATCATCTTTCTCTTGCTTGGTATCTTGATTATATTTTTGACCATGCTTGAAAGTACAGAGCCTATGAATATTGATTGAGTGGCAGATGTAACATTAGAAGTTCTTCTGTTTGTACTGGAGCTTTCAAAATCAATCAAGCATGGTGATTTTCCCACAATGACATGCTTGTGTATATAGCTAAGCTCTCCATGATCAAGATGTATCTTGTCCAAAGTGTGACAATCCTCCAAGACTTGTTTTACAACAGATCTGAGTGCCGCAGCTCTTCCCCTACCCTTTAGATCTTGTACCCAGTCAGTTATTTTTTTACCCTCAACATATTCCATTACCAAAAAATTTTTGCTACTGTCTATCATCTTTGGGCCTATGTTTGCCACATTTGCAATCTTGAGAAGTTTTGCTTCGCTTTTCATCTCTTGTCTGCTAGAATCTATTCTACGAATCTTGAGGGCTACACTTTTTTTGCCGAGCCTTGACAATACGACAACTCCCACGTAGCCTTTACCAAGTACATGAATGTTGTTCAAAATTGTCTCGCCCTCAAACATAACTCCTGTAATTCCAAGTTTTTTAAGCTCGGTTAGCCTTTTTGCAAGCTCGCCTTTTGTTGCCTTTGGATATCCTAATATCAAAGAGTATGGTTCTCTGACAAGCTTACTTGTTGGAACCAAAGATGAGTTCATTGGTAGAGGTTAACTCAGCCAGAGCCTTTTTAATGGATTTGCTTGTCACCTGATTACCTCCTGATATCACAAAGCCACGTTTCATGTCCAATATTATACCGCTTGGAATGCCTGCCTTTGACAGGTTTTTCTTCAAAAGTGACTGTAGGAACTTTTTTACATCATAGAATTCTCTTTGTTGTAGTGATAGGATCCTTCCTTGATCATCAACCCAGGTTATCTTGTTCTTGGAATTTCGCAAAATAAAGTTCTCTGATTCTGGTTTTCTAAATACCTCTGGACCATTTTTGAGCATGAATTTTTCAATTACTGTAGACTGCAGCAGGAAAAGCATGGCGGCTTCTGATTTTTCATCGGTTGTAGCACTCTTGCGCAATACCTGAAATCCACCAAGCTCAAGTTGGCCAGAAAGTGCAGATGCTCCCCTTTTTACCTGACCCCAAATTATGTCAGGGCTTCTATGTTTGTAATTGAACTTGACAACTAGAACGTTTTTTAGGCTCTTTGTGTTTGGCAACAATTTTTTGCCATTGAAAAATTCGAGTGATGGCTTTTTGAGGTAAGCCCTTGCTGCAAGTATGAACTTGCCAAAATTTTGAGCAGAGATTGCAGTGCCGAGGTTTCTGTTGCTATCTATAGGATCTATCAATACAAATGACGTCTCGAACTTTTTTGTGGGACTTCCTATTATTTGCCCTTGGGAAAAGTTTGCCGCAGCCTCCAACATTTTCATAAAGCTTCCGTAATGGTAAATTAAAACCTCAGAAACATATCCTCCAAACCCTTCTATTGCTATCTCGGCACCGTAGATGCCAACTCCCCCGAGAAACTTTTTGAGTAGTCTTACCTCATTTTTTCTCTCTACATCTAATTTCTCAAGTATGAATTTTGTATGAAATGATGACCTGTCAGCTGCACTCTTCCACTGGCCTTTTTCCACGTCATAGCATGGAACAACGTTTACCTTGGTGTCTTGAACTACTGCCTCAACATATGGATGCTCTGAATACCTAACATACGGATGAAATTTTTTCATGGATTCAAAACCGATCTTTCTACCAATCTCTTCAAATCGCTTTTCGTCCGTCTCTTTTTTCATCTTGACAAAGATATCAAGGTCCAGATTACCCTTGAGCCATGTTCCCTTTGCATAAGACCCGCCAAGCTCAACTGATGTAATTTCTGGATATTTTGCAATCTCTTTTTTTACCAAATTGAGAAGATTTTCTGCAAGTGCTCCTATTTTTTCCTCTTCTTGTCTTGTGGGAATTGATATCTTTCTTGCCTGTTCCAAAACGTTTCTCATTGAGCTAAAATCACCTGTAAATCAGAGTAAATTGGTCCACTAGGGGTTAAGATGCTTTGCTTGAACTTTAATTCTGTCATGGTATATTTTCCCAGATCAATTTTCTTGAATTTTTCCATGATGCCTGAGATATCATCAACCCTGTTCTTTATCCTAAATATTGTCAGGTGTGGCTTGAAAGGCTTGTCTGGTCTAAATCCAAGGGGCTCTAGTTTTTTTTCTACCTGGGATACAAGATCTACTAGCTGTTTTGATGATGTGTCATCTACACCAATCCAGATAACTCGTGGAGATCTTGGGTTTGGAAACGCGCCCACATGTGTAAAATTTACATCTATTTTCTTGAATGAAATTGTATCCAATGCTTTTTTTACGCTTGACGCGATATCTTCAGTTATTTCTCCCAAGAAAAGCAATGTAAAGTGCATATTTTTTTTGTTTACCGGCGTTGCACTTATCTTAAATTCAGATTGAATCTTGGCAATTGCGTCAAGTATGTTATCATCCTGAATCTCTATTGCAACAAAGGCACGCATTAGTGGAACTCAGTTGTGGCATCTATAATAATTTCCGGTAGCTTCATAGACTGGAGGATAAAATTTGTGAGTGTGAAACTAATCATATGTCTTACGGGAATGCCCGGAGCTGGAAAAACCACAATAGCTGAGGGACTAAAATCAAAAGGCTTTGATAAAATTACAATGGGTGATGCTGTAAGGGCAGAAGCTACAAGAAGAAAGATAGATCCGACGGGGGCCAATCTTGGCAAGCTCATGATTGAGCTGCGAGAAAAAAATGGTCCAGGTGCAGTGGCTGAGCTCATAAAAGATGGAATCCAAAATTCCAAATCTGATGTTATACTTGTAGATGGGGTGAGATCGCTTGCAGAGGTAAATGTCTTGAAAAAAATTGGCACTGTCAAAGTTCTTGCAATCCATGCATCTGGTGATACAAGATACAAGTTTCTAACAGAGAGGGGAAGATCTGATGCTCCATCTGACCGTGAAGATTTTACAAAAAGGGATTCAAGAGAAATTGGGGTAGGAATGAGTGAATCGATTGCACTTGCAGATGAAACAATCTCAAATAACAACATGACAATTCAAGAACTTGTTGATACTGCATATCGAGTAATCAAAGGTTGGATGAATTGAAGATTCCAAGTGTTATCTGCAAGATCGAGGTCTATGCTGCAGTTAATCCATCTGAAGATCCAGACAAGGTCAGGCTTGCAGTATCTCATGTCATACTGGAAACAGATTACCAGTACAAGGAAGGGAGTATCAAAGCAACCTCAAACCAGTTGGGCTCGCTTGCAAAAATTCAGGAGACGATCAAGAAGCATCGAACCAGCAGAATCTACCGAAGACAGATGCGATTTAATACCAAAGGGGATACTACTTGGTTTTACCTCAACAAGCAGGCAGCCTTTGTGGATGTCATTGCAATATGCGAAGAAGCAGAAGAATCTGCTATGGGTCCAATCAAGGTGATACTTCATTCCAAGGACCTTGACAAGGTAATGGACTGGCTGGCTCCTGAGATGACGGAATGACTGGATAAATTTACTACACTTGCTCAACTAGTGTGCATTTGTGCTTTTTTATGAAAACCCCAAGAAAAGTATTGTTTGATAGGAAAACTGATCGTTATTGGAATCATAATAGCTACAATAGCTATCTTGGTACCAAATGCATCGAAATTATTCCAAAGCGTACCGTCATCTATCGATACCGTAAAAGGTAATATTGATCAAGTCACAAGCAACAAGGGACTCATCAATGATTCCAAGTTAGCCATCAAGGAAGTGGGTCTGGGTGCAAAATTGCTTACCAATAATTCTCGTATCTTGACAGGAGCAAATTCAATCTTAGGTACAGCTTCAACAAATAACAATTCAACATCTGTTTATCAACTTGCTCCACAATACGTAACTCAACAAAACTATACGGGCCAAGTCTTTGAAAAGACTGGCAACACATGTCAAATCTCTGTTCCAGAATTGGCCCAGACAATAAATGGAATAAAGCAGCTTACTGGAATAATTCAACTTGATCAATGTAAATCAAATGTAGGTGATCCTGTGCAGGTGACAGAACTTACAGCAAAACCTAATTCTCCACCGGTGGATGTTCCAAGCGGCCTAGTCATTTCTCCTTATTATAATGATGGTAGCACGACCTCAACTGGTACCACATCATCCAGTACATCTGCCTTGCCAACTCTCCCATCTTATTATCAAACAGTCCAACTAACTACGATAAACCAAGAAAACAATGCAATGCTAAATTTTGATGATACATCTGGTCAGACAAGATCAGTTACAGTTACAATGAGAAACAGTGACACTGTCTTGTTTACTGGAACATTTTATTCTTCAAAGTTTTCAACCGAAGTCAAGGATGTTCCAAACACACCACACATAATAGAGATGACAATAGATAATGCGATTTATGGAACATTGCACGCGTCTGCATATGCACCATCGAATATGCAGAACTCTACTATAACTGGAATTTTATCACAATAGGGCAAAAAAGCAAATTCGATATCACTTGATCTAAAATTTTGTAAAAACAGGAAAAGGTGTAATGGCGTGACCCTGTATAGGCAAAAGCATTCTCTTGCCACTTCGTACAACGAATTGTACTTAACTATATACCATTTTTCACAGGATCACGCAAATTCATTTGTCAGAATTTGCATCTTTCCGCATTGTTCATTATACGTTCTTCTCTTATTTAATAATTAGTGTGATTTATTTCATAAATACATTTTATTTTATAGAAATTATTGTTATTATATCTAAAATAATCAACAATTTCCAGTCAATTAGTAGAATTAATCTGAAAAATTTGAATCCAGAAACTAGGATAATATATCAACAAGCCCTGGAAGTGCCTTTGTAGCAGATGTTCTAAGAGACAGGTACATGCTTGAAGACATTGGAGTTTGGTCGATATTTACCTCAATCATTGTAGCCCCATTCTGCTTGGCATAGACGGGCAATAGGTTTGCAGGAGAAACTACAAGCGAAGTTCCAACAACAAACATCATATCACAAGAGCTTACCTCTTTTATTGCAGACTCCCACACGTTCTGCGGTAAAGCTTCGCCAAACCATACAACATCAGGCCTTAACATATTTCCACACTTACAGAGCGGTGGAAGCTGAGAGAACCCGGATGTGATCTTGTCCTTAAAATCACAAACAGTGCACTTGATTGTAATTATACTTCCATGCAATTCGTAAACACTTGAGCTCCCAGCTCTTTGGTGAAGACCATCAATGTTTTGGGTCAGAACAGAAATTTGTTTATGTTTTTCAAGTTCTGCAATTGCAACATGGCCAGGATTTGGATTTGCGTCAAGTATGTTTTTCCTTCTCTCTTCATACCACTCCCATACAAGTTTTGGATCCTCATAAAATGCATCTATTGTTGCCAGCTTCATTGGATCATATTTTCTCCAGAAACCATCTTTTCCGCGAAATGTAGGAATTCCACTCTCCTGAGAAATTCCTGCCCCTGTTACAAACACAATTTTTTCTGCTTGCCTTAGTTTATCAGATATAATATCCCACATTTTATTTGATGTCAATCTCTAAGAGATCCCTTGCAGCAATAACTGAACCATGGATTGTCTTTGCTTCATTGACTAACTCCTCCACATCTTCGTATCTTGCAGAAAAGTGTGTCAAGATAAGATTTGAAACACCTGCTTTTTTGGCAAGCTCTGCAGCTTCCTTTGATGTAGAGTGATAGTTTTCTTTTGCCTTGTCTTGTAATGCACCAGAATATGTAGAATCAAATGTCATGTAATTGCAACCCTTGAAAAATTCTACAAGCTTGGGTGTAGGTCTTGTATCTCCTGATATGCCAATCTTGATGCCCTGACGCTTTTCTCCTGTTACATCCGATGGTCTAATCAATCTCTCTCCAATTTTTACCTCATTACCATTTTGAAGTTCATGCCAGATCTTTCCCTCTGGGATACCAAGCTCCTTTGCCTTTTCTGGGTAAAACTTACCAGGCTTGTCTTTTTCTGTAAAAAGATACGAATAGGCAGGAATCGAGTGCTCTGCCTCACATACGTGAATATTAAATCCGGAATCGTCAAAGACAAGCCCCTCCTTAATCCTAGTTATCCTGACAGGAAATGTCAGGCCAAAATTTAGTATTTTGAGATTTGCTGCAATAAATTCTTCAATTCCGGTTGGGCCATAGATGTCAACAGATTCGGTCCTGTTCTGTAATGACATGGTCTGCAACAAGCCAAGTATTCCTACACAATGGTCTCCATGCAAATGTGTCACAAAGATTAGCATCTTTTTGTTCCAGCCAAGCCTTGCCTTTGAAAATGCAATCTGTGCACCCTCACCTGCATCAAACATCAGTATCTCCCTGTCAAGTACCAAACAGATGCAGGTCATGCCGCGTTCCGCAGTTGGCTGTGCTGCCGACGTTCCTAAAAATACTAACTTCATCTTACTGCAATCACTCTGGTCAAGCTCTTATGCCTGTAGATCTCGTATTTCTTTGCTTTGCTGATTTCTTCCACTTCTAGACCTTTCTTGTATACCATTACAAGTTTTTTTCTCTTTGGTATGACTGACACAAAATCTTGGATCAATTTCTTTGGAGAGACAGATGACCTTGACGATATTCCATATGGAAGATCAGTTACGATGGCATCTATCTTACCCATGATATTTTGTATCTCTTCATAACCAGAATTTATCACCCTGGAATCAAATCCATTTGCAGCAAGATTCTTTCTTGTAATCTTGCACATTATTTTATCAAAATCAATTCCAATTGAATTTATTCCCATGGACTCTGCCTCTAGCAAAATTGTGCCAGTGCCGCAAAAGGGATCACATATGGTATCTTTCTCCTTTAATCCCGACAAATTTACAATACACCTTGCAAGCTTCATGTCTAGTTCATGCGGATGCTTGATTATCTTTGTTAAAAGTTTTAGTCTATTCTGACGATCAGAATATCCGAGATACTTTTCCGAGTCTGTAATGATAAGATACACTGTAATCTGCGGGTCTGAGAGTGATACCCTGGAGCCCCATTTTCTTGAGAGTATTCCCCCGACTTGTCTTTCAAGTGCAGACGCGCCTATATTTTTTGATGTCAAGTTTATTGTTCTGCATACAAATGACTGCGGCACAGGTATCTGCAGGTCAATCTTTGTGACATCATTAAATGTGCCTGCTATAGTCCCAGAGTACCTGGCAAATGTTGCCCTGCTTGCTATGTTGTACCATGGTATCTTTGATGATACCATAACAAGTCTTGGATCTGATTTTATAGTTGACTTGGGATCATAGCTTTTCGATATTGTGATTATCTCGTCTCTTGCAAGGTCTTCATATTGTTTTTGCAATACAAAAAAGCTTGACATTCAGGTTATTGCCTTTGCAATTAATGGCGATACATCAACAACCGATGTCTTGCCTGGTATGGTATTTGCGCTGATTATTTTTGTAACTCCAGCTTTTATGATATTCTTCTCCGCGTCTCCAATTAACAGTGAATGCGTACAACATGCATAGACCTTACCGCTTTTTTGTTTCTTTAAAAATTCTGCAGCTTTTACAATACTACCTCCCGTACTTATCATGTCATCAACTAGTATGATGTCTCTACCCTTGATTCCTTCAAGACCCTTGGACTTTATTGCAACATTTCCAGTCTTTCGGTCTCTATGTTTTTCTAGTGCGATATAGTCAACTCCAAGAAATTTTGCAAAGTTTCTTGCCCTTTCCATTCCTCCCTTGTCTGGTGATACCACAAGAGGGGAATTAAGAGACATTTTCTTGAAATGTCTTGCCAGCTCTTCTACCGCACTGATGTTTTTTACAGGAATATGGAAATGTTCTAGCGCAGTGGTACTGTGAATATCAACTACAATTATCTTGGTTGCTCCTGCAGCTTTGAACATTTTTGCAACAAGCTCCATGGTAATAATCTCGCCTGGCAGAAACTGCCTATCTTGTCTGGCATATCCCATGTATGGAATAACAACATACACTTGGGAGGAAAATGCCCTTGCCTGTGATGTTATTACCAAGCAGCGAAGAAGATTCGAGTCAACTGGTGGGTAGATTGACTGTACCACTAGAATCTTTCCACTAGGTTTTCCCCTGAGTGTAATCTTGCTTTCCCCGTCTGGAAATACCCGTAATTCACAGCCAATGAATCTTGATTTTAATTTAGAGGCAATTTTTTTTGCCAATTGTTCCGAAGATGGTCCACCAATAACTGTAAAATCAGTCATCAACCAAATCGAGCCTTGGGCTATTCTTAAGTTTTAAGGGAAATATGAATAGGGGAATTTACAATCATACAAAACTTGAATACATGTTTAAAGCAAATATCATAGATGATCACTCATGAAACTAGTCTCTTTTCTTCCAAGTGCAACTGAGATTTTGTATGAGCTAGGAGTAGGAGATCAGGTCCTAGCTGTAACACACGAATGCAACTATCCAACAGAGGCCAAGGCAAAGCCGAGAGTCATCCATTCCTCCTTTGACCCGCAAAAAATGTCTAGCCAAGAAATTGACAACAAGGTAATGGAGCTGTTAGATGCAGGAAAAGACATCTATATCCTAGATGAACAAGTTCTTAAAAAAGCAAACCCGGATCTTATTGTAGCGCAGGGAATATGTGAAGTGTGCTCGCCTTATACAAGAGAGATAAACAAAGCAGTCACACTACTTGGAGGCAAACCCGAGGTTCTTGTTCTAGATCCAAAAAATCTTGGCGGCATATTGGAAAATATCATTGAGGTGGGAAATAAAGTAGGAAAACAGGAAAAGGCAAAAGATTTTGTTATAAAATTACAGAAAAGAATTGACTACATAAGAAACACCCCAAAAGTTTCAAGACCAAAGGTACTATGCATAGAGTGGCTTGATCCGTTCTTCTCAGCAGGTCACTGGATCCCTCAAATGGTGGAAATTGCTGGTGGCATAAACGGAATCAGCTCAACTGGCGACAGGTCAAGAAAAATACAAATTGATGAGGTGATATCATTTGATCCTGATATTGTAATCCTAATGCCATGTGGATTTGATGTAAACAGAACACTTGTTGAATGCGAAAAATTGCTTGAAAACAACAAATGGAAAAATCTCAAGGCAGTAAGCAGGGGAGAAGTTTATGCAGTAAATGCAAATGAATACTTTAGCAAGCCAGGCCCAAGAACTGTAATAGGCCTTGAGATTTTGGCCAAAATAATTCATCCTGACACATTCCGAGAACTACAAGTTCCGAAACAATCCGTTCAAAAAATTGATTCTGAATGATAAATAGGCTGACATCCTCACAGGGTAGGCTGATGAGGATGCAAGCTAATTCGATGATATGTACCAGACTTGAGATTATTTATTTGAGATCAAATTTTTACTTTCTTATTCT
>JARCRW010000094.1 GCA_029850515.1 Nitrosotalea sp.
CTCTTTCATAAAGCTCCAGGCAACATCATGTGTTTTAAATTCAGTTCTGATGCCATCTATCGAGGTTTCCACTCCACATACATCAAATACCTTGATCAGATATCTTTGCGGCTTTCTGTTGGGTTTTGCTTTCAGTAGCCAAGCTATTGCAAACACAAATACTGCCATCATTATTAATGCAGCACCAATTTCCCTAAAATAGACTGCAAAAAACGACGGAATTGTATTACCAAACAAGGTATACACATAGCTTGCAAATCCAACTACAGAACCTACGATCACGCCTACTAGCATACTTGGGTATCTTGATCCTTTTTGCATGCCTTATGTTAGAGCCACTTGCATTTATCTATTAAAACCATATGCAGAAATATCATCCCTGATAACAAGGGTTTGTGCAACTACTTGGAAGACTAGAGATCAAGTCAAAAGAAAAGATAATCGAGTTTCTAAACCAACAGGAGACAGGCAGGATATGCAGCATAGACAAGGATGGATTTCCCCAGATAATACCAATGAATTTTGCCTATGCAGACAATGTAATCTACATGCATTCCCACCCTCGAGGCGAAAAACTGGAAAACATAGTAAAAAACTCAAAGGTCGGCTTTGAGGTAGACCACAGTCTTGAATTTTTGCCATCATATTTTACATCTCCAACTGATGCATCACAGGCAGATACGTTATACATCAGTGTTGTAATCAAGGGAAAAGCAAGCCTTGTTTCAGACCCGAAGGAAAAGACTTTGGCACTAAATGAATTGATGAAAAAATACCAGCCTGAGGGAGGATATGAAAAATTGACACCAGACATGAAAGTTGTAGAAGAGGTTGCAATAATCAAGGTCGTTCCAGTCACAATGAGAGGCAAGTACAAGATAGGCCAGCACTGGGACAAGAAAACAAGACTAGAGATTGCAAAAAAAATACTATCACGTAACAGTCCAACTGCACAAGATACAATAAAGATGATGGGCATCACAAAGACAAAAGACGGTCTACAGATTTCAGAAGAACCCAGTTGGTAAATATATCATAATACCATTTGCTTTAAATTTGAAACCGGACTAATTTGTAATGTTTGCTAGAAAATCCAAGCTTTGAACTTGTTGCAGAATTTACTCCAACTGGAGACCAGCCTCTTGCAATAGAGCAAATTGTTCAAGGAATACAAAAGAAGAAGATCCAGACGCTACTTGGTGTAACAGGCAGTGGTAAGACGTTTACAGTTGCAAATGCAATTGCCAGGACTGGAAAAAAGACACTTGTCATATCACACAACAAAACACTTGCTGCTCAGCTTTACGCAGAGCTAAAACAATTTTTCCCAAGGAACAATGTAGGATATTTTGTTTCATATTACGACTATTACCAGCCTGAGAGCTACATAGCCCAGACAGATACCTACATAGAAAAAGACACTCAGATAAATGAAAAAATAGAGAAATTACGTCTAGAGGCAACTGCCATGTTATTGTCAGGAGAGCCCACAATTATCGTAGCTACCGTATCATGCATTTACTCTCTTGGTTCACCTAGCGAGTGGGAAACTATGGCCATTACAATTGAAAAAGATGCAGAAATTGGAAGAGGTTCGCTTATCAAGAAACTTGTCAATGCAAGATATGAGAGAAATGATACTGAACTTTTGGCAGGCAGGTTCAGAATCAAGGGCGATACCATTGATGTAATACCTGCATACTCGGATTCTGTTGTAAGAATTTCATTATTGGGAGATGAGGTTGAAAAGATATCAATTTGTGATCCAGTATCATTAAGAGAAAAAAAACAGATTTCAAAGATCAAAATATATCCAGCAAAGCACTATCTTGTTGCAGCAGATGTCCGAAAAACTGCAGTCCAGTCAATCAGAGAGGAATTAAAACAAAGACTAACAGAATTGCCAGAGCTTGAAAGGCAGAGACTTGAGATGAGGACCAAATATGATTTGGAGATGATAGAGGAACTTGGCTATTGTTCTGGAATTGAAAATTATTCAAGGCATTTTGACGGAAGAAAACCAGGTGAGCCACCGTTTTGCCTTTTGGATTTTTTTGGAGATGACTTTTTGCTTGTAATTGACGAGTCACATGTAACGCTGCCACAACTACATGGTATGTACAATGGCGACCATACTAGAAAAAAATCTCTAATTGATTATGGTTTTAGGCTAACAAGTGCGTTTGACAACAGACCGTTAAGATTCGAAGAGTTTGAAAAGTATATCAGAAATACAATATTTGTTTCTGCAACACCAAGTGATTATGAGAGAAAGCAAAGTTTCCAAATTGTCGAGCAACTAATCAGACCAACTGGACTTGTAGACCCCACAACTGAGATAAGAAAGACAGAAAATCAGATGGATGATTTGATCTCAGAAATAAAAAAACGGACAGAAAAGAACCAGCGTGTACTAGTTACTACACTGACAAAAAGAATGGCAGAAGATTTGGCAGAGTACCTGTCAAAGCACCAAGTAAAGGTTCGCTATCTACACTCTGAGATTGAAAATTTGCAGAGAACTGAGATAATTAGGCAGCTCAGGCTAGGCGAGTTTGACGTCCTTGTTGGAATCAACCTGTTAAGAGAAGGTCTTGACATCCCAGAGGTTTCCCTTGTTGCCATACTCGATGCAGACAAGGAAGGATTTTTGAGAAATGTAACTAGCTTGATTCAGACATTTGGAAGAGCAGCAAGAAATGTAGATGGTGCAGTAATCATGTATGCAGATAAAAAAACGCAATCCATGACACTTGCAATATCAGAGACTGACAGGAGGAGAAAAAAACAGTTAGAATACAATCAAAAGATGGGAATCACCCCAACCAGCATTACAAAGGCAATTCCGCAGCAGACAATTGTATTAGATGAAACAAAACACATGTCCAAGCATGATATACAGACAATGGCAATAGAAATAGAGGCAACAATGAAACGCTATGCAGAGGAGCTTGACTTTGAGCATGCAATTGAATACCGTGATAAACTGACAAGGATACAAAAACAATTACGAAATGAATGACAAGTTAATTATCCGTGGTGCAAGGGAGCACAATCTAAAGAACATCAATGTGGACATTCCAAAGAATAAACTTGTGGTGATTACAGGACTATCAGGGTCTGGAAAATCAACACTTGCATTTGATACAATATATGCAGAAGGTCAGAGAAGATATGTAGAATCACTTTCGGCATATGCAAGGCAGTTTCTCGAAATGATGAACAAGCCAGATGTTGATTCCATCGAAGGATTGTCTCCTGCAATATCAATTCAGCAAAAGACCACAAGCAAGAACCCAAGGTCTACAGTTGGAACCATAACAGAAATTTATGATTATCTCAGACTATTGTATGCAAGAATCGGTACACCACACTGCCCCAAATGTTCAAGAAAGATATCAAATCAGTCAGTTGAATCAATTTGTGAATCAATCCTAAAAGAATCAGAAGGAAAAAAGATCTTGATCTTGGCATCACTTGTCAGGAGAAAAAAAGGAACTTATGAAAAATTATTCGAGCAGGTAAAAAAACAAGGATATTCCAGAATCAGGGTTGATGGTGAAATCATAGAGCTTGACGGAGAGTTTCCAGTACTTGACAAACAAAAATGGCATAATATCGAGATTGTAGTTGACAGGGTCAAGGCATCATGGGAGGAAAAGAGTAGATTGTATGAATCAATCCAGACTGCACTCAAGGCAGGCAAGGGTGACGTAATGGTTGTAGACACAGAAGAAAAAATCTTCTCCCAAAATAACGCATGTCCATTTTGCGGAATATCAATAGGCGAGTTAGAACCAAGAGGTTTTTCATTCAACTCACCATTTGGCGCATGCAAGACATGTCATGGTCTTGGAGTAAAGATGGAATTCGAGCCTGACTTACTAATACCAGACAAGACAAAGTCAATACTAGATGGAGCTATAGTTCCATGGTCAGGCAGGTTTTCATCATTTAGAAGACAAACACTACGAGATGTCGGAAAAAAATATGGCTTTGATCTGATGACTCCAATCAACAAGATGAGTGCAAAACAGCTTCAGGTAATCTTGTATGGGAGTGAGGAAGCAGTCAAGTTTTCTTACGAATCCCAATCTACTGATTCCAAGTGGGAATATACCAACAATTTTCATGGTGTAATACCAAGTCTTCAGAAAAATTTTGCAGAGACAGATTCAGAGTCAAAAAGAGATGAGTTGAGCAAGTTCATGAGGGAGACCCCATGTAACTTGTGCAAGGGCCGAAGACTCAAGGATGAGGCATTATCAGTTTCCATAAACTCGCTTTCAATCATGGATGTCTGTGACTTGTCAATTGATTCATGTTACGAATTTTTCAAAAATCTCCAGCTAAGCGAGACAGAAAAATATATTGCAAAATCCATCCTAAAGGAAGTACTGTCAAGGCTGGAATTTTTAAAAAATGTTGGGCTGAATTATCTTACGCTTAACCGTGTTAGCTCTACACTGTCAGGTGGAGAGGCCCAGCGAATCAGGCTTGCAACACAGATAGGATCAAACCTCACAGGGGTCCTCTATGTTCTTGACGAGCCCACAATCGGGTTGCATCAAAGAGATAATGCCAAACTAATCAAGACCCTGACAAAACTTCGCGATCTTGGAAACACAATACTTGTTGTAGAGCACGACGAAGAAGTAATGCGAAACTCAGATTGGATAATTGATCTCGGGCCAGATGCTGGAGTCCATGGAGGAAACGTGGTCTTTGAAGGAACAATAAATGAAATTCTGAAAAGTGAAAAATCAGTTACTGGAAAATATCTCAAAAACCATGATGCTATAAAACTTGCAAAAAACAAGCATCAGCAAAAAGGCAATCTTGTCCTCAAAGGGGCATCAGAGAACAATCTCAAAAACATTGACGTTGAATTTCCGTTGGGGATGATGATCACAGTAACAGGAGTATCAGGATCTGGAAAATCAACACTTGTAAATGACATATTGTACAAAGCCTTGGCAGCCGACATTTATGGCTCAACAGATAGACCTGGAAGACACAGAAGCATATCAGGGATGGATGAAATTGACAAAGTCATAGGAATAGATCAGTCTCCAATAGGTCGCACTCCACGCTCAAATCCTGCCACGTACATCGGGGCATTTACTCCCATTCGGGAACTATATGCAGGAACTGAGCTATCAAAGGAACGAGGATACACCCCAGGGCAGTTCTCATTCAACGTTGCAGATGGCAGATGTTTTGCATGCGAGGGTGACGGAGTCAAAAAAATAGAGATGCAGTTCCTATCAGATGTCTATGTAGTGTGTGACGAGTGCAAGGGCAAGCGTTACAATTCTGAGACACTTGCAATACATTACAAGGACAAGAACATATCTGACATTCTTGCAATGACGGTAGAGGAGGCACTAGAGTTTTTTGTAAACATTCCTTCAATTCAGAGAAAGTTACAAACAGTATCAGATGTTGGACTAGGATACATAAAGCTTGGACAGGCCGCTACAACATTATCAGGCGGAGAAGCCCAGCGTGTAAAACTTGCGTCAGAGCTGTCAAAGCGCGACACTGGCAGAACTGTCTACATCCTAGACGAGCCAACAACTGGGCTTCATTTTGCAGATGTTCAGAAATTGCTAGAAGTTTTAAACAGACTGGTAAATCTTGGAAATACGATAATCATAATAGAGCACAACATGGATGTAATCAAAAACTCTGACTGGATAATTGACTTGGGTCCAGAAGGTGGAGATGGTGGAGGGACAATTGTTGCAACAGGCACACCGGAACAAGTTGCGCTAAACCCTCGGAGTTACACCGGCCAATACATAAAACGCATTTTAAAAAATGACTCTTGACATTTCAAAGATATCAATTCCACCACACCCCGGCATCTACATCATGAAAGATGAGACAGAAAAGATACTATACATCGGCAAGGCAAAGAATCTCAGAAATCGAGTCAAGTCATATTTTTTGAAAAACCAAAACTACAAGACACAGAAACTGGTAGAAAAAATTGTAGACATTGAATTTATTTTAACAGATAATGAGGAAGAAGCCTTTTTGTTAGAGGCAAACATGATCAAACGTTATAGACCGCAGTACAACATAGAGCTCAAGGATCAGCAAAGATATACATACCTGAGGATTACTGATGAAAAGTTCCCTCGTCTCATGGTAGCAAGAAGAACAAGGACGGGACAGTTTCTAGGAGGAGGTAAAATGTATGGCCCCTTTACACATGGAAGCTCAAAGATGCTCTCAATCGGTCTTTTGCGCAAGACATTCAAGATACGAATATGCAAAAAACTCCCAAAGGAGGCATGTCTTGAATATCATCTTGGAAACTGTGATGCGCCATGTCAGTTCAAGCAAGCTCAAGAAGATTATAGTAAGCACATTTCGGATCTTGAATCAATTCTAAAAGGCAAACAACGACTGGAAGACTTTGTCAAAAATCTAGAAAAGGATATGACACAAGCATCTGAGAATCGTCAGTATGAAAAAGCAAAAGAGATTCATGAAACATTGCAACGACTTTGTAATCTTCAAGTCAAGCAAAAAATGGAGTCCCCTAGAATAGGCTCTGACGAAGAATATTTTGGCATAAGAATAAAAGATCAGACTGCACACTTGATGAGCTTTCGCCTATCAAATGGGGTGATAAAAGACAGAAACAAGTTTTCGTTTGACTTGGTAGGGGACAATACATTTTCTAGCTTTTTATCCCAGTATTATTCCACAAATCCAATTCCAAGATATGTCATAGTAAGTGAGATGCCAGACAAAAAAGAGATATTGGAAGAAGTGTTTGCACGTTCATCAGGATTTACGGTACACATCATGGTGCCAACAACTGGAAAGAGACGCGAAATAATTGATCTTATCATGAGAAACATATCACTTGCAATAACAAAGGGTGCAGACCCTGCACTTGTTGAACTCCAGGAGAGACTTGGATTGCAAGACATCCCAAGAATAATAGAATGTTTTGACATTTCAAACCATGGTGAAGATTATGCAGTGGGCTCCATGTCATGCCTTGTTGATGGAAAACCTCAGACATCAGGATATAGAAAATTTAAGATAAAAACAGTACAAGGACGAGACGATTTTGCAATGATAAATGAGATAGTCAAGAGACGCTACTTGCGATTAAAAGAGGAAAAATCAAAGATGCCAGACCTGATACTAATCGATGGTGGACGCGGCCAGCTAAATGCAGCACTTGATGCCATACATGCAATCGGAGTAGACATACCATGTGTATCTCTTGCAAAAGAGAACGAGGAGGTTTACCAGCCAAGAGTAAGCAAACCACTAGTCATGGCAAAAACCAATCCAGCACTAAAAGTCCTGCAGCACGCAAGAGATGAAGCACATAGGTTTGGAGTTGCGTACAATAGAGCAATCCGCAAATTTACATGATGGTATTAGTTTTTTAAATTTCAAGTTACTTGTTGCCACGTTTTTTAATGTATACTTTCTTACCTGTTTTGCCGCCCTTTAAATTCCAGGACGTGCCAGTAGTAACAGGTGCAAAAAAGTGTCTGGGCAATATTTACCATCTAATCTTACAGAAAAACTAGTCAAGCAAAAAGGATCTGGCTACCATGTCATCATAGGAGTACTAGTTCTCATCGTAGGCCTTGCCATAGGGATGGCAACTAGTAATAATTTGATAACATATGGAACACTTGTCATAGGTATATCAGTAATCATTTCTGCATTCTTGATGATTATCAATCAATATGAGAGAGCAGTAATACTACGATTGGGAAAATATCAAAGACAAGTTGGTCCCGGTATTCAAACAAGATTACCTTTTGCAGACAATATTTTAGTTATAGACATACGAGAAAAAGTAAGCGAATTCAAGGCTGAGAGGATGCTGACAAAAGATAATGTTCCAGTAACTATTGATGCAATACTGCGCTACAAAATAATTGATGATCGTGCAAAAGATGCAATACTAAATGTAGAAAACTTTAACCAAATGATACAACAAGTCTCTCAAACAACACTTCGCAATAACATTGGTTCGTCACAATTCCAAGATGTGCTTTCAAAAAGAGAAGAAATCAATCAGCACGTAAAAACCATAATTTCATCAGAAGCAAGTAGTTGGGGGATTGAAGTAACAGGCGTAGAAATTCGTCAGGTCATAATTCCGCAAGAGTTGGAGTCAGCCATGTCAATGCAGGCACAGGCGGAGCGCGAGAAGAATGCCAGAGTTACATATGGAGAATCAGAGATACTGGTAGCAAAAAAATTCGAAGAGGCCGCAAGAGTATACGCAGACAATCCCGTAGCATATGCACTACGACAATCCAACATGTTGTACGAATCAATCAAAGTGCAAGGAAATACAATTGTCATGATCCCATCAGAGTCATTAAACGCAATGGGGTTTGGAAATCTGGGGACCACCATAGCATATCTTGAAAGCACTAAAAAGGCAGTGGCGCAGCAGAAATCAAAAGACTCACAAGCCAAGCAAGAGAACAACAGTCCACTGTAAAGATATTTTTTCAGAAACGTCTGTCAAACCTTTCAGTCACATCACCAGATTTGAGCAACAGGTGTTTTTAACATCTCATAACATGTATGCTTTAGACATAGTTGTCAATAGAGCCTTCGCGCAAAGATTGTGCATCATATCCCCGCTTGACAAGGTCTGCAGCAAACTCGTCTACAAATCCATGCACTGTGTATATTTTTTCAGGGTTGCATCTTTTCACCAAATTAATCAATTCATTATAGTCACAGTGATCACTTAGTGCAATGGAATAATCATGACCGCGTGCAAAAGAAAATCTGGAAGATTGTGCCCATCCACTAAATCCAATTGTTATTGCATCATACTTTGACTTCATGTGTTTGACAAAAGCGTTTCTTCCGCTCATGTTGGGTGCAATCATAAGCCATGGTTTTTTCTCAAGAAGTCCACGTGACTCGGCTTCAGTATGACCGATTGATTCATTGAGTGGTACTCCAAACTGTCTGTACAAGTCATTTACTTTTTTTACAGAATCATGATAATATGGGTCCCAATGTGAAAACAAGTACGACAAAATCTGAGCCTTGCCAAGTTCATATCCCAATAAAATTACGGGTTTTCCTTTTCCATAAAGTTCTGAAATGATTTCATTTACCCGTTTTACAGTGTCATCAATGGTAGGAAATACATATTCAGGCATCCCAAATGTACATTCAGTGATCAGCGTTTTACATTTTGGAACAGTTGCGCCTTTCATAAATCCCCGGTTACGAATAGAGATATCACCGGTGTAAAAAAGATCATCAAACAAGAGCCCTTTTGCCCCAAGTATGTGACCTGCATCAATCATTGAAAAATTCTCATATTGTTCAACATAGTTTTCAATCACATAACCTCTAAGTTTTGCAATCTCAGTTGTCTGCTTGGAAGCAATGAGCACCCCATCCCCTTTTTGGTTGTGTAGGTGATCAAGGTGTGCATGAGATACAAAGCTAATCCCATTTCCAGTTCCACGTTTTGGATCAAGATGAACTGTCTTGTCACCATACAATACTGCAATTCCATTTGATGTCATCTTTACCTTTGAATTCAATTTGAGATTTGTGCCCACAGATTAGATATAAATTGCAAGATTAACCTGGTGCAACATACAGTATAATGGTTTAAACACCGATCTGTTGTGTTTCAATTAAAATTAGTAAAGTGTTTATTCATACAAGACCAAAATCATGTCATGTTAAATCTCGCCATTTTGATCTCAGGTAGGGGAAGCAACATGGAAAATATCTTAAAGGCTGTTAAAAAAAATAAAATTCCAATCAAGCCAGTCATAGTAATTTCAAGCAAGCCAGACGCTAAAGGACTTGTCATAGCCCAGAAAATAGGTATAAGGACAGAGGTTGTAGACAGTAGCGGCCTCAAGGGTGGAAACTGGGAGTATGACTCTAAACTTGTATCAGTTCTTGAAAAGTACGATGTGACACCACAAAATGGTCTCATCTGTCTTGCAGGATTTATGAGAATAATGAGCCCAGAATTCATCAGGCATTACAAGGGAAGAATAATGAACATCCATCCAGCCATATTGCCATCATTTCCAGGATTACATTCACAAAGACAAGCCCTAGAATATGGGGTAAAATATTCGGGATGTACAGTACATTTTGTAGACGAAGGGGTGGACACGGGACCCATTATTTTGCAATCAGTTGTAAAGATAAAAGATAACGATACAGAAGAAAGCATTTCTAAAAAAATTCTTAAACAGGAACACAAGATATACCCAAAGGCAGTAAAGCTCTTTGCCAAGGGAAAGATAAAGATAGTTGGAAGAAAGACAGTAGTTTCCTAGGTGTCAGGTCCTCCAAAAAAATACATTACAACTAGTTCTTTTTTGTTTCCATGGAACTTGTGTGGAATTTTTTTAGCAACGTAATACGACATGCCTTCTGAAACAGGGTAGTCTTTTCCGTTAATTTCAAGAAATCCATCGCCCTTTACAATATAATAAACCTCATCATTTTCATGCGGTTCCTGTGCATCGTTACCACCAGGTCCAAGTCTCAAAACCCCCATTGCCAAGTTTTCCTTGTTTAGAAATGTGTGAAAGTATGTGTCGCTTTTTATAATTTTCTTCACATATTCGTTTGTGTCAAATACTATTTTCAATGACATTTCTGCGAACTAGTGCTTAATGATTTTAACTCAAGCCATATCTACATAACATGTAAAATTTCCAAAGATTAAATATCCAAAAAATCATTCAAGTTTGTTTGACGGGACAGAAAATAGATGGCATCATAGTGGCATCATCAGTTAAGGACAGGGTACGATCAGCTGTAAAGAAACTGTCAGAGGATGGCATAGTGCCATGTCTTGCAACAGTTCTGGTAGGCGACGATCCGGCATCTTCAACATATGTAAGAAACAAGCAAAAAGCATGCGCTGATGTGGGTATAACTACAAAAGATCACAAACTTCCTCCCACCTTTTCTCAAAAAGAGATGAATTCCCTGATAAATTTATTAAATAACGATGACACGGTTCATGGAATTCTAGTCCAACTTCCACTACCAAGCCAACTAGATGACTTTACAACGACTTCCAGGATATCACCTATAAAGGATGTAGACGGTTTGACGCCATACAACATTGGCCTTTTGACATCAGGTAGGTCAATTCTAAAACCTTGCACCCCATCTGGAATAATGGAATTGTTCGAGTATTACAAAATAGACCTAGAAGGAAAAAATGCAGTGATAATAAACAGAAGCAATCTCGTAGGAAAACCACTCTATAATCTCATGCTTGAAAAAAATGCCACTGTAACAACATGCCACTCTAGAACAAGGAATCTAAAAGAACATTGCCTTGGTGCAGACATCATAGTTACTGCAATAGGAGACAGATCAAAGTTCATCCTAACAGAAGACATGGTAAAAGAAGGCGCCGTGGTAATAGATGTAGGTACTGCAAGACTAGATGGGAAACTCGTGGGGGATGTAGATTACGACAATGTCATCAAAAAGGCATCACATGTAACACCAGTACCAGGTGGAGTAGGGCCAATGACAATAGCGATGCTTTTAAAAAACACCGTAACAGCTGCATCAATTAGTAAAGAATTTGTCCAACCCAGTTGAAAAATCAAGATTACGCAAGCAAATGTTAGATGCCAGAGATGAACTCTCACTTGATTTTATAAAAATTGCAAGCAATAAGATCCGGGACAACCTAAGAAAGATTGACTTTTACAGACAGGCCAAGTCAATTGGTACATATTATTCAATAGGAAGTGAAGTTCAGACACATGATCTACTACATGAATTTTTTAACCAAGGAAAAGAAGTTGCACTCCCACGAGTGGACAAGAACGATCTGGTCTTCAAAAAAATTTCAAGTGTATCAGATCTAGAACTTGGTAATTTTTCAGTGATGGAACCCAAGGAAAAATGTGAGACAATTAAAAAACTCGATGTCGTCCTAGTACCTGCAATTGCACTCACTCGAGAAGGATACAGGCTAGGATATGGCTTTGGGTTCTATGATAGGTACCTACAAGGTAAAAAATCAAAGAAGATAGGTTTGACATACTCAAAACACGTGCTAAAGTCACTTCCCCATGATGACCATGATGTGAAAATGGACTGCATCGTAACAGAGGATTCAGTCATACATATCAAGTAAAATATCGGTCTTTTAGAAATTTCACATTGCAGTTATTCGTCTATCTTTGAGTCACAATTTACCTTTATTTTTGAGTAAAGTAGAAACAATTCCATTTCATGTGAGGAATTGATTCCATGCCAGGTTGTAGACAATGTAAAATGTGTTGTTGTGGCATATTACCCAGCATAGGTAAAAGAACGGTATGAAGTACAACGCCCATTACAACTATTGTTAAGATTATTGACAATGTGATGACTGACTTTCTCACCACATAATTACGCCAGCATCAATCTTAAGATCTTTCCAACAATTTACACTGATGTCATGCTAGACATGTTGCATTTTTGTGTGTAAGATAGGGGCTTGCTTTTTCACTTATGCCACGTAAGACCTTTTTTGCCAATATCGGTTCTACAGTATTTTGAGGGCCAACTTATTTTCCCTACCCGTAAGTACGCATTTGCAATCGCATCCCCTAATGTCTCTCCAACTGCAGTCACCCCAAGCACTCTTCCACCACTTGTCAAGATTTTTCCATTTTCATTTCTTGTCCCAGAATGAAAGACCTGTGAGTTAGGAGTCAAATCATCAAGGCCCAATATTTCCTCACCTATAGGATATGATTCAGGATATCCTTTGGATGCAAGTATAACACATACGGCACTTTGTTTTTTCCAAGACATTTGAGGTAAAGAAGACAGAGTACCATCTATGCTTGCCTGTATATACTCGAACAGGTCCGAGTCCATACGCATCATTATTGGTTGACATTCTGGATCGCCCATTCTTGCGTTAAACTCCAAGACATAAGGCTTGCCGTCTTTTAGCATTATTCCAGCATACAAAAATCCCTTGAATACAATGCCTTCTTTTTTCATCGATGTGATTGCTTTTTCAATAACATTTTTTTGAATTTCATTTGCGGTGGAATCATCAATCACAGGAGTTGGAGAATATGTTCCCATCCCACCAGTATTTGGCCCCTTGTCATCATCATAAATTCTCTTATGATCCTGACTTGTTGCCATCGAATATGCAATGTTTCCATCAGAGAGTGCGATAAAAGAGGCTTCAACTCCATCTATTCTCTCCTCCAAGATAATTTTCAAGCCCGCATTGCCAAAACTTTTGTGTACAAGCATCTTGTTTATTGCATCAACTGCTTCAGAAGAACTGTTACATACAATCACACCTTTTCCAGCAGCAAGACCATCTGCTTTTACCACCAAATGAAAATCAACAGACTTTGCAAACTCTATTGCTTTTTTCGGATCATCAAAGACTTCAAATTTTGCAGTAAGAATGCCATTTCTTTTCATGAAATTTTTTGCCCAAATCTTGCTGGATTCCAATTGTGCGGCACTTTTCGTAGGACCGAATATTCCAAGCCCTTTTTTTGTAAACTCGTCGACTATACCATTTGACAGTGGAATTTCAGGACCCACTACTGTTATGCAGTGATTCTCTTTTGCAAATTTGGCAAGGCCTTCAACATCATCAGAAGAAATACCCACATTGTTTGGAGTGCCTCCATTCCCAGGTGCAAAGTAAACGTTATCTACTTTTGGACTCTGCGCAAGCTTCCAACCTATAGCATGCTCGCGTCCACCAGAGCCCACAATCAAAACGTTGACCAATGCTTTCGGCTTGAATCATGAGGTATATAATCCAAGATTGGTTTTAGAAATATTCATTAAAGCATCAGATGGACGTACTTTATTGACTCAAGTAGATACAACAAAATCAGTCTATCTTTTCACACATGGTAGAAGTGATTTGGAGACAGCTGCAACAGATGCACTTGTTGCAAGTGGTTTTACAAAAGAGAAGATAGTTTCTGCAAAAGCAGATGCGGTGGGAAATGTAGGCGATTACATGGCAATGCTTTGGATGCCACCAACTCCTAATCAAATAAAGATCCAAAAGATAACAAAAGTGGAACAAGTCAAAGCAGAAGGCATGATTGGACTCTGGAAAGGAGTTTCAAAGGAAGACCTTTTCACAATACCTCTAAAATAAACCACAAATTATTTTCACACTAGCAGATTTATTTTGATAATGTTTTCATCCAAAGATATTTTTTGTATCATAGTATATCTTGTACAAGTGCAGATATGAAATTGTCAAACTCAGAGTCTTGAAATACTATTGTCTCAACCCTGTCTTGTGTTATTGCAGTTTGAACTGCTTGTAAATGATAGCATTGTCGTCCTTTTTCCATTGCGTTATAGTAATAATCCTCACATGAGCAGTACCCCAGATCCAAATCAAGCCAATGCTCGTTTTCTTTTCCAACCACAGTCCAAATTTTTCTGTTGCTTGGCTCAAACAAGTGCAGTTTCACACCATTTGCTGATACAATGGATTCTACATCCCCTGACTCTTTTTTCACAAGAATTTAATTGAAAAAAGACAGGTATATCTTTGATGGTAAAGACAAGAATTGTTCCTTCACAGCCAGCATTAATTTTAGAAGGCACACAACGGTTTCTTGTTGTTACCGACTTGCATATTGGATTTGAGATTGGCATGATCTCAAATGACATAAACGTTAGACCAGAGGGAATTGTTGAAGAAATCCACCTTACCCTCGATACCTTGATAAAATCTGAAAAACCTGACAATCTCATTTTACTTGGCGATATCAAGTCAGGCATAGACTCCATCTCAAAGATAGAATGGCAGACAGTGCCAATGTTTTTTGAGATTGGAAAAAAGATCAACACGTTGGTTGTTCCAGGAAATCATGATGGAAACTTGGCTCATTTGATTCCAGACTATGTTACCATGACTGGTCCATCAGGTCTAGTCATAGGAGATACACTATTGACACATGGTCATGTGATGCCATCTGAGAATTTTTCCCATGTAGATAGAATAGTGATGGGCCACCTTCATCCGGTGTATTTCCAGGAAGGTTCTGTACTGGACGGACAAAGACTGTGGGTGTCAATCAAGACCAAAAAACAAAATATTTTTCCGTCTGGCAAGGGCGAGATTGAGATAATAATTATGCCATCCTTTAACAAATATTTTTATGCAACACACAAGCACTATCACAAAAAATCAATCTCGCCCATACTTGCAAGAATAAGGGAAGACTGTTCTGCAAAGATTGTAACACTTGACGGTTCAATAATTGGAGACGAGTCAATACTCAAAAACATAATTTGATTTTTTGAAAAACTAGTCCACTTTCTCGTATGGCTCTAACGGTTTTTTTGTAGTGTCATTATGCCGTAGCCATTCCAAGGTCTTGGCAAAGGAATCAGCGAGCTCTGTTGTTATCAATACTGGTATTCCAAGCTCAACAGCTTTTCTTCTTATCTGATATTCATCATAAAGCATGCCAACATATTTTTCAAGTGTTGACGTACTTGGCACATTTATTATAAAATCAATCTTTCTTTCATAGAGTAAATCTGCAATATTTGGTTTTCTTTGAGGTTCACTTATTTTGTACACTACCTCGACATCTCCTATCCTTTTATCAGATAAAAATTCTGCAGTATGCTCAGTTGCAAGTAGCTTGTATCCCAGACTTTTGAGCAACATGGCTGTCTGCAATAGTTTTTCCTTGTTTTCAGATCCACCCGCACTGATAAGAACAGAGCCCTGTTTTGGCAAAGAGTATCCAACAGATGTCAGGCCCTTTGCAAGTGCATCATAGAAACTATCTCCAAAACATGCTGCCTCTCCAGTAGATTGCATCTCTACACCTAGTATGATATCAGCTCCATCAAGCTGCATAAAGGAAAACTGTGGAACCTTAATGCCATAATGAGGTATCTTACGCCATCTGTCATTTGCAATAGTTGGCAAGGGTTTTCCAAGCACTGCACGTGCTGCCAAGGTGATAAGATTCATCCTTACAAATTTTGAGACAAATGGCATGGAACGTGAGGCCCTGATGTTGAGTTCTATGACATAGACTTGATCCTGATTTATCAAAAATTGTAGGTTAAACGGACCCTTGATTTTAAATGCGATTGCAACTTTTTTTGCATAGTCAAGTATTGTATCAATCACCTTGTTATTCAAAGTCCACGGCGGAATGCACATCATAGAGTCGCCGGAATGAACACCCGCACCTTCAATGTGCTCAATTACTGCACCAATCACCACATTTTTTCCATCTCCCACACCATCTACTTCAGCCTCCAGTGAATTTAGCATAAATTTCGTTATGACTACGGGATAATCAGGTGAGACATTTGTTGCCTCGGCAAGATATTTTTTGAGTTGCGTTTCGGACCATACAACCTTCATTGCAGCTCCACTTAACACATAGGAAGGCCTCACAAGAACCGGATAACCAACTTTTATTGCAAACTTTTTGGCATCACCAAGACTCGAAAATGCTTGCCAAGGCGGCTGCCTGATATTTAGTTCGTCCAATACTTTGCTAAAGGTTGAACGGTTCTCAGCCCTGTCAATGTCTTCAAAAGACGTTCCAATTATTTTTATTCCATTTTGTGCAAGTTTTGGGGTAAGGTTGTTTGCAGTCTGTCCTCCCACTGCTGTGACAATGCCGTCTGGTTTTTCAAAGTCTGCAATATCCAACACTCGCTCAAGTGTAAGCTCTTCAAAGTATAGCCTATCACATATGTCATAGTCAGTTGACACCGTCTCCGGATTGCAGTTGATTACAGAGACTTCTTTTACTCCATTCTCTTTGAGTCCCCATACCATGTTTACTGTTCCCCAGTCAAACTCTACGCTGCTTCCAATCCTATAAGGACCGGCACCAAGTACTGTAATTTTTTGAGAGCCAGATGATACCTCAAAATCATTAACCTTTCCACCATATGTGAGATACAGATAGTTTGTTTTGGCAGGCCATTCTGCTGCCAAGGTGTCAATTCGTTTTACCACAGGCGTGATTCCTGCCGCTTTTCTTATTTTTCTAATATCAAGATCATCTTTTCCAACAAGCCTTCCAATCTGCTTGTCAGAGAATCCAAGTTGTTTTGCTTCACGCAATAACTTGTTGTCAAGTGTAGATTCTTGGAGTTTTTTCTCAGTTTTTACGATATTTTCAATTTTTTCAATAAACCACGGGTCAATTGCAGAGAGTTTGTAGATTTGCTCAATTGACATTTTCTGCCGTAGTGCTTCTGCCACATAGTACAGAATGTGGTCATCAGATTTTTGCAGTTTATTCTCAATTTCTTCAATATCATACTTTTTATCAGAATTACGGTTTGCAACAAGCCCATCATTTCCAATCTCAAGCATTCGTATTGCTTTTTGTAGTGATTCTTCAAAACATCTACCAACTCCCATCACTTCACCTACAGACTTCATTGTAGGACCCAAGTTACGATTGGCAAGCTCAAACTTGCTAAAGTCCCACCTAGGATGTTTACACACAATATAATCAAGGGATGGCTCAAAACATGCAGTAGTTGTCTGGGTTATTCGGTTTACAAGTTCTGGAAGAGTGTAGCCCATTACAATTTTTGCAGCCATGTATGCAATAGGATATCCAGTTGCTTTGCTTGCAAGGGCAGAGGAGCGAGAAAGTCGGGGATTCATCTCGATTGCAACATAATTGTCTGAATTTGGATCTAGTGCAAATTGTACGTTACATTCTCCAACAATTCCAACATGTTTTGCAGCACGTAATGCCGCAGAGCGCAACATCTGGTATTCATAATTGTCAAGCGTTTGAGACGGCGCAACTACAATATTGTCACCTGTGTGTACCCGCATTGATAGAACGTTTTCCATATTACATATGATGACATTATTTCCTGTGTAGTCTGCCATTACTTCATATTCAATTTGTTTCCAGTGTCCAATGTATTCCTCAATCAATACTTGTCCTACAAGACTTGCATTAAGACCCCTTGCCACAATTTCATGAAGTTCGATTTCATTGTGTGCAACGCCTCCACCTTTTCCTCCAAGCGTATATGCAACACGTACGATTACAGGGTAGCCAATGTCTTTTGCAACTTTTTTTGCCTCTTCAAAGTTATAGACAGTTCTGCTTTTGAGTACTGGAACATTACATCCTATCATAGAGTCCTTGAAGAGTTGTCTGTCTTCAGTAGCTCGAATTCCAGCTACCTGAGTTCCAAGCACCTTTACACCATACTTTTTGAGAATTCCAAGTTCTTCCAGTTTTACTCCACAATTGAGTGCAGTTTGGCCTCCAAAGCCAAGCATTAGACCATCAGGCCGCTCTGCTTCTATGATAGATTCTACATATTGTGGATTAACCGGAATAGAGTACACCTTGTCTGCAAATCTTGTATCAGTCTGTATTGTTGCAATATTTGGATTTACAAGAACACTCTTGATTCCCTCTTCCTGGATGGCTTTGAGGCACTGGCTACCGGAGTAGTCGAATTGACGGTCATTTTGTGACTTTCGCCTGCTTCTCCGATTTTGATTGCCCCACTGCCAAGAACTAGAATCTTCTTTAACGACTCATCTTTTGGCATTGTCCTCCCCTATGAGTTTCTTGAGCTCTTCAAAAATAAACATGCAATCAAAAGGTCCAGGTGATGCCTCTGGGTGAAATTGTACAGCAATTATTTTCTTTTGCTTGTGTTTTATTCCCTCTACTGTTTTATCATCAGCATTTGTAAACCACAATTTAAAATCAGTATTTTTTAGTGAGTCAGGGTCAATACAATATCCATGATTTTGACTTGTCACATAGACCTGGTTAGTGTCAAGATTGATGCAAGACTTGTTTTGTCCTCGATGACCATATTTTAGCTTGTATGTACTTGCACCGCCTGCAAGCCCCAAGATTTGTGCCCCAAGACAAATTCCCAACGTTGGAATATTTTTTTCAATGACTTGTTTTGCAGTTGTCATTGTTTCAGCACACTTGATTGGATCACCAGGCCCATTTGAAAATATTATTCCCTTTGGATTGTATGACAAAATCTTTTCAAGTGAATAGTTCCAAGGAACTTTGATTACTTTATAGCCAAGATTTCGGACATTCCGCAATATTGAATTTTTTACTCCAGTATCAATCACCACGATTGATTCAGATCCAGAGCCAAATGTTTGCGGCTCTTTTATCGATACAGTGTTCATAAATTCCTCGTCATTGTATTTTTTAGCAGACTCGAGTTTCTTTTTGATTTCTTGTACATTAATTGGAGTATCAGATACGACAAGTGCAGCCATCATTACTCCACTAGTTCTAAGTTTGATGGTAAGCTCCCTAGTATCGATTCCTGAAATTCCAGGGATTTTCTCATTGTAAAGCCACTCATCCAGAGTCATTACCATATTCCAGTGACTTGCAGTAAGAGACAACTCGTGGACCACAAGACCCCTTGCCTGTATTGTTTCAGACTCTAGGTTTTTTCGTATGCCGTCAGAATCTTTCACAGTAGGATCAGGAACACCATAATTCCCAACAAGAGGATATGTAAGTGTCAGAATCTGTCCGCTGTATGACGGATCCGTGAGTGCCTCAACATATCCAGTCATTCCAGTATTGAATACTACTTCGCCAAACGCTACAGTCGGGTATCCAAAACCCACCCCCTCAAAAACAGTGCCGTCTTCTAAAATTAACATACCAAACTTGTTTGCATGTTTGGCTTTTTTTGTTGGAATCCTTGAAACCCTCTGCATGTGGATTTTAATAGAGATTTAAATTTTATGGCGATCTAAAGTTTGAATTTCCACTAGAAAAAATATGAAATTAGTGGAAGACGTTTGGAAAATAAAATTTAGAGTGCTTTGAACTGCTCAGTCCATTTGTAGTATGCACGTATCATTTCCATACTTACACTTGGCTTTCTTCTTGAAATTATTTCTTTAAAGTCCGCAGTTGTCAATACACGCGGTTGTGATTTTGGCTCACCCAACACCTCTTCTCCAAAATGTGGCGAGTGGAACAAATCATTTACAACCATCAACTGGGCAGACTGGCAAATATCTTTGACATCAGATGCGCTATATCCATCTGCCAATTTTGCGAGCTCAAGTGACTTTACTTTATCATCTTTGTGTAACTGAGATGTATAGAGTTCAAAGAGACTGTCTCTTGCCTCAAGAGATGGAAGTGAAACATATACTCTCTTGGTAAACCTTCTAAGAAATGGCCAGTCAAGACTCCATGGTTTGTTTGTTGCGCCAATGACATATAGCTTAAGATCTTTTCCCTTACCATTTATTCCATCCATTTCTGTTAAAAACTGGTTTTTGACACGAATCTCTCCACCAATCTCGCTGTTACGATTACCAAGAAGTGAGTCTACTTCGTCAATGAATAATATTACTGGAAGTCCTTCTTTTTCTGCCAAACCTCTTGCCATCTGAAAAAGTTTTGATACATTTTTCTCAGCTTCTCCTAGCCACTTGCTCATCATAGATGCTGCATCTACGTTGATAAAGTAACCAGCAATCTCATTTGCAGTAGCTGCTGCAATGACAGTCTTTCCACATCCCGGTGGACCATAGAGTAAGATTCCTCTTGGCCACCCAAGTGGGAACAGGTCAGGCCTTTTTGCAGGATATACAATTGATTCCCGTAAAGCATTTTTTGCATCATCCAGACCAATAACTTCCTCCCAGGTTACATTTGGTTTTTCCTTCATGATAAGGGAGTCTAGTTCATTTTTAGTAAGAGATTGTTTTTGCTCTTCAGGAGTTGCCTTGGGATCCACCGCAGGTTCCAATTCTACATTATTCATCTGTAAAGCTTTGATGCGATTCTGATATGCAGCAGTTCTCTCTTGATATACTCTATTTAGTTTGTTTTCAGGATAAAGCTGGATTAGTTTGACAAGAGATTCGATTGCTCTCTGATAATTTGCAATTGCCATTCCACGTGCACCTTGAGAATCAAGTTTTATTGCTTCTGCTGCAAATTTGCTTGCACTATTTTCTAATTCTTGCGGGGCTAGACTCATGACAACATCAACTATATCTCGACTGCAGTTCTTTCAAGGTAATCACCGGTGTTAACTCGTCTAGAAGAATTTGTTAAATTAATTGCACCAACACTTTGCTTTGGAATTTGAGCCCCGACATAGACCATTTTTACAGGTTCCACGGTTGGAGCAAGTGTGTCTAAAAGCGATTGAATTTTGAAATCATCAATCTTGGTTTGAGGTTCCCTTTTGAATACAAGACTTCTAGTCACATCAGCATGTAGTGTCTGAATCTGACACAGTGCAAACTCTGCAGACATGACCAAATCTTCAAGGTTATCTTTCATCCCGTTAACAGAATTTGCAGCATGCAGTACAATTCCAACAAATTCCTGTAGAAATGACTTGATCTCCTTCTTGTCTTGATATTTTGTGAGTAAATATTCAGCAGCATGTATGACTTGTCTTATGTCTTTTAGTTCCTCAACAGAGAGAGTCTCGATAAATGCATCATTTTCATCCTTGTCTTTTTGAGATATCTTTAGTTCAACCTTAGAGGAAAGTATCCTTATTTTGTCCATATACCCAGACAAATCAGATTGACCATCACTCTTTGTGAAGTTAAGCATGTCACGACCTTACCAGAAATCTAGATTAGGGAACTGCTTGCATATTTTAGAGTCAGCGATTAATTTAGCTTCATCCAAGAGCTTGCTAGAGACTTCGTTTGCTTTAGCAAAGTCCAGAGTTGCGCTTCCCAAGTGTGCTGCATCAATTATTATGCCGCCCAATAAAAGAGACAATTCGCCTAGCTGAAAATCCATTGCTGGCATTAGTGCAAGTAGTTTAGATCGTATTGTCCTGACAACAGATATCGTAGGAGACAAGACGGTAGGCACATTGCCAAGTCCGACTATACAGTCAAGGCTTCGTCTTATCTGCCTGAGAGATTCAATCGTATATGAGAGTTCTTGCTCATATCTGACTTGTTTTTCAAGTGTAGCAAGCGATGTAGAGTCATTGTCTAGTAGTTTGTACAAGTCAAGATTATTTTGATTTACATCACGACGGTGTTGTACAAGAATATCAAGCAAGCCATCCACAATTTCTGTTGCATAGTCAATTCTTGGCTTTATGGTGCTTGCACGTACAAGTTGGCTTTTACTTTCATGTTCAATAACCCATTTTGATTGATTTATCATCCCAGTATGAAACCCAACTTTGTACTTATACGGTCCTTGTTACAACAAATAGTGTCACCATGGTAACACGAGCAGCAGATACAGCTTAGTATTTTTTCGAATCTTTGTTCAATGAATTTAGCTATTTAGCTTACCTTTCAACTTGATGAAGCCACGTATGGTCAAAGGTCAAGATCTAGCTGTAAGCCTTGAAGAATTCGGGCTTAGTAAATACGAAGCCCAAGCCTATGTTACTTTAATCACAAAGGGTACAATTTCTGCCGGGGAGCTTGCATATTATTCCAACCTGCCAAGGACCAAAGTCTATCCAACCCTGTTAAAACTTGAACGAAAAAAGATTGCAATCATATCAAAAAGTAAACCAATCATGTGTACTGCAATTGCACCAGAAGACGCTTTTGATGAAATTATCCAGGAGCAAATTAATCGTGTAAATGCCATGAATAGTCTCATTACAAAATTAAAGCAACTAAGCGAAGATAGCAAAAAAGCAAGAGGTTCAGAAGAGCAGCGATATTTCCATCTGGCTGCAAACTATGTATTCAAACAGCTACAAACAATGATAGAAGGCTCCAAGACATCAATACATATTGTGATTGATTCATGGGGACTCAATCTATTATCACAATGTAAAGAAGTTCTTCTTCATGCATTGCGAAAAGATATTGACATCAAGATGGTCATCCCCACAAGCCTTGTATGTTCTGAGACGTTCCACGGCCTACCAGCTGGAATCAAGATAAAGACATCCGATAGTACACAGAATGTTTTCACTTTCGATGATTCTGAAATTCTCATGATAAATGGCAACAATGGAAAAGGTGCAATATTTCACTCAAACGATGTATTGGGAACCAACCAAATCAAGTCATTTGATCAAATATGGAAAAATGGAACCAGAATAAGCAACTTGGGAGACATGGCAAAGAGCGATGCTCAAGAGATACTAAAGACAATCCAGTTGATAACTCAAAATGGATTAGGTTATGTTTTGAATTCCATGATAAACTCGAAAAATAAGGCAGTAGACATTTTGAATTTTTTAAATAAAAACGGAATCGATCTTGAATCAAAGACATTTGATGAAATAATATCTCTCGTAGATTCCACACTTGACATAACATGTTCTGGTCATCTACGTTACGAACCTAACGCCAATCACTTTGTAATAGAATCCAAGATGAACAGCGGTCATTCTATTCCATGGGCATTATTGCTCGAAGGGTATCTGAACAAAAAAGGGATCAAGACCAAGATGATTTACAATGATCACGTACACAGCGGTGAACGAATTCACATCAAAGTGGATTCCAAAATCAGTGTGAGTTCATAGACAATAGAAAGCAAATCTGCACTTTGTAGGACACATACCTATATAGCATACCTACGTAAATTATGAAATCATGACTAGCACAGCAGTCAAAGCGTTAACCGCTACAACCCTGTTTGCTCTAATTGTCACAGTGTTAGTGTCAAGCACACCAGCATATGCAATTAATGGACACGGTGTATCGTACGGTCCTGAATTCGGAGGAGGAAGTCTTGTGCAATATTCAGATGGTCTTCAGATCAACGGAAAATCAATAGACGTCTCAAAATATTCGCAAACAATTTCAACTCAGAACTTGTACATAAATGACACTTCAGACATTAGTTTGAAGATCTATCACCATGATGGTTCACAAAACATCCAACATGTGATAGTATTCATGAACCTACACGGTAATAATCCACAATCATACCAGAGCAATACAAGGATAGAATTCGATAAAACAAATGGTGTATCTGTAGTAGATCCAAATAACGTATTCAAGAGCGTAACTGCCAAAGTCACCTATGGTAAAAACTACATGTATCTTAGCTTCAAGATAGTTGCAAAGAATCCAATGAATACAACTGACCTGATAGTAAGAGCATGGGATAGAAACTTATCATCATCGCAGGTGGTAATACTCAACGCAGTCAAAATTGGATACATGCCTGTAACATTTTCCAGCATGGCCCAATAGACGGCAAGATACAGATAAATCATTTTTATTTTTATATTTTTTAACGATTGTACCTTTATAATATGATGTAGTCCACTCCACCCTTGAATGTCGTTATCAACGGATTTCAACCCAAAAAAAATAGAGGTAGAAGTAAAGAGTGCTCTAGCAGAACTTGATCTAGAGAAATTGATTTTTGAATCCGAAAACAAGACTAGGAAAATTGCATTCATAGAGGGACCACCAACCATGAATGGAATTCCACATGCCGGGCATCTTCGAGGAAGAATAATGAAGGATTTATGGTACAGATACATGACATTAAGAGGTTACAAAATAATCTTCAATGCAGGATGGGATACCCAAGGACTTCCCGTTGAATTGCAAGCAGAAAAAGAATTAGGAATTTCAGGAGGTAAATCTCACGTAATTGAATCCGTCGGAATTGAAAAAATAGTTGCAGAGTGTAAAAAAATTGTTTACCGATTTAATGAAAAATGGGTTGCGCTTGACAAACTTCTTGGCATGTCATTTAACCAACAAAAGGCATACTGGACATACAAAGATGAATACATAGAACGAGAGTGGAAATATCTCAAAAAGGCCCAAGAGATTGGAATTTTATCCGAGTCATACAAGGTGGTTGCATACTGTCCCAGCTGTCAGACATCACTGAGTCATGCCGAAGTCAACCAAGGATATGATACGGTGATAGACCCATCTCTTTACTACAAAGTCAAACTACACGACGAAGATCTTTATCTGATTGTTTGGACTACAATGCCCTTCACCTTGGTTACAGATACGATGGTAGGCCTAAACCCAGATGAAAATTATGTCCACGCAAAAGTTGGAAATGAGACATGGCTTGTGGGTGAAAAAAGATTAGAGGAATTCATGAAGGAGGCAAAGATTGATGACTATACAGTTACCAAGACTGTGAAAGGCGCCACTTTAGAAGGAAAAAAATACATCCACCCACTATTAGACGAGATTCCCGGACTGGAAGAATTTTCAAGATCTCCCAATTTCCACATTGCAGTTGCAGAAAATTTTGTAGATATTCAAACAGGAAGTGGTCTCGTTCACCTCTCCCCTGCCAATGGAGAAGAAGATTTCGAGATTGCATCAAAGAGAACAATACCAATTTTCAATCCAATAAATGATGAAGCTAAATTTACAGAAAAAGCAGGAGCATATGCAGGAGTATTTGTCAGAGATGCTGATGAAAAAATAGTTAATTCATTAAAGGAAAAAGGCGCGCTTGTAAAAATTGGCAAGATAAAACACCAATATCCATTGTGCTGGAGATCACAGCACAAGTTGCTCTGGCTTGCAAGAAGAGGCTTTTTCTATTTTCTTGACAGACTTGGAGACAAGGCAGTGCAAGCCGCAGAAAATGTAGAATATTTCTTCGAGCCTCCAAGAAACAGATTTTTGGAGATAATAAAAGACAAACATCCATGGTGCATTTCAAGGGAGCGTATCTGGGGATGCCCATTACCAATGTGGAACTGCAAAAACTGTAAGCATGTGAAATGGTTCTTCTCAAGAGACGAGATAGTAAAATCAGCATCTGATCTTCCAGATGGGCCAAATTTTGAGTTACACAGACCATGGATAGATAACGTATCAATAAAATGTGAAAAGTGTGGAAGTAGGATGGAAAGAGAACAATTTGTTTTAGATACATGGCACAACAGTGGCGCTGCACCTTATGCATCACTTTCTGATGAAGAATACAAGGATAACATTCCGGCACTTTTTCTGACAGAAGGAATAGACCAGACAAGAGGATGGGCATATACATTATTAATAGAAAACGTAATTTTCAACAACGCGCCCATTGCTCCATTCAAGTCATTTTTATTCCAAGGTCACGTACTTGACAAAAATGGCAACAAGATGAGCAAGAGTAAAGGAAATGTAATGGATGCAATGGAATTGCTCGGAGAATATTCTGTTGATCTGGTAAGATTATACTTTATGTGGAAATCAAGCCCAATCGAGCCAATTAATTTTAGCACTGATGAGCTTGTATCAAGACCATACCAGATACTAAGTACTCTGTATCATCTTCATTTGTACTTTAAACAAAATAGTGAATATGACCAATATGATAAAAAACACAATATACAATGGGCAAAAGACAAGAATCTCTTAAAAGAACCAGAGATTTGGGTTTTATCAAAACTGCAGAAATTAATTTCTTCAGTCACAGAGTCACAGGACAGATGCAGGTTCCATGAAGCAGCAAGAGCAATAGATGACTATCTGATAAATTCAGTAAGCCAGGTATACATTCCAATCACGCGTGAAGAATTGTGGGCAGAAGATGATTCCCAGAAGGAGCGAAGATTTGCAATTTATTCTACACTTTCAGAAATACTAGTGACACTTGACATACTTTTACATCCAATTTGCCCGTTTACAACCCAGTATCTCTATGGCTCCATGTTTGCAAAGAAAATGAATATACTTTTAGAAGATCATCCAACATCACAGACCTCTCTTACAAATGATAAAGTCGAGGAGGCATTTGACTTGATGAAAGAATCAGTCTCTGTTTCTGCTGCTGCAAGAATGAAAGGTAAGCTCAAGAGAAGGTGGCCTCTTGACAAGGCAATAATTTGTGTAGAGCCAAGTCAAAAGGAAAAATTAGAGTCGCTTTCCGAGTTACTGCGTTCTCAACTTAACGTAGAAAAATATGAGATAGTTGAATTACAAAAATCAGACGGACTCGAACTTGTGTCAAATCTGCTACAGAAAGAAATGCCAATTGTTCCAAAGGTAGAACTTGAAAGAAAAAAAATTGGTCCAAAGGCAAAACAAGATATGGGAAGACTATTAGACAAATTTTCACAGACAGACCCGAGTACAATTGTAGATAATCTTTTGAAAACTGGTGCGCATACATTTGATCTAGGTGACAGTAAAATTGAATTATTAAAAGAAGATTTCATAGTAGGGTATTCCGAAAAAGAAGGGTTTGCAATGTCAAGCCGTGATTCCCTAATTGTATTTATCAGCACAGCCAGAAATCGTGAGATGTTAGCAAAAGGTCTGATAAGAGACATTGCAAGAAGATTACAAGTATTAAGAAAAGAGAGAGGATACACTCCAACTGATATACTTGAGGCAGCATACATTTTGGGTCTCGATGATGAATCCCTAGAGATGACAAGGGAACTGCAATCAGATCTTTCATACCTAGTGCGAGTTAAAAAAATAACATTTGAAGACAAGGCAAAAAACTACAAGGATGAAGATTTGGATGGTCAAAAGATTCGAATCTCAATTGAGTAGTGCTTCATCCATTGCATTAAATAATAAAAAAATATACAATATCCCATGCCAAAACAGATAACCCTAGACGGTTGGCTCATATCACACCTTGCCATTTTATTAAAGAAGGCATCTTCTCACGTTACAAAGACCAAGACCCCACTCGTATTATACAGAAATACGCTAGAAGAGGAAGAAGAGGCATATCAGGAGACTGTCTGTACCATCACAGATGGATACGTCATAGTGCAGGTAATCACATCCGGGGGAGGAGTAGTTCCAAGTTTTCAGCAACAATTTGTCTTCACACCAGATGAGTTTCCAAACTGGCTGATGCGAAAAAGCAAGGATCTATTTCTCCAATGCATAGACACATTGGAAGAGCAATTCAGCTAAGTTTAGCTTGTCAATTATTATATCATAAAATTTCAATTTCGTGATAATGAGGCTTAAAAATACCAGTATGAAAAACAATCATAGTTTTGGTGGCCGGACCAGGCAAGAGGGTGTCATTTGACACTCGGTACCGACCCCAAAACATTTGTGTCATAATGTGATATGATGTGAAACCTTAGATGAGGTCTGCACACCAGTATAATTACATTATGCAAGTATCAGATACAATGCTTGACAATCAGTAACTGATTTTGATCGAATGTGAATTTACTCTACATACAATACCAAACTTGATTTTAGATCTTGACAACACTATCAATTCATAGTTTGAAACTACAACATCAAACAGATTATAAAGACCATAAAAATGAAAAATCACAATGCGTCTACTGGAGTATCAAGCAAAATCTTTGTTTTCAGAGTACAACATTCCAATTCCAAAGGGATTAACATCTACAGATATTGTACAAGGTAGAAAAGATGCCGCAGTGCTTGGATTTCCGTTTGTAATAAAAGCACAGATGGCAGTAGGAGGAAGAGGAAAGGCAGGTGCTATTCAAAAATGTCAAAATGCAGACGAGTTTGAGTTAAAATATCCAGACATAATGCAAAAGGTAGTCAAGGGAGAAAAAACAAAGGCAATTTTACTTGAAAAAATGGCAGATATCAAAAAAGAACTTTATCTCTCATTGTTCTTGAACAGAGGCAAAAGGTGCTATACAATAATTGCATCAGGAGAGGGTGGCGTAGAGATTGAATCTGTCAAAAATCAAATAATTCATGAAGTTGGACTGGGCAGTGTGGATGCCAAGACAGCGGAGGAGGTAGGAAAAAAGATGGGGCTAAAAGACAAGCCACTAACTCAGTTCGTAGATATTTTACAAAAATTAGCAAAAATTACAATAGAAAAAGAGGCAGAGCTTGCAGAGATCAACCCACTTGCAGTATTAGGAGATGATTCAGTTGTTGCCCTGGATGGCAAGGTCATCATAGATGACAATGCAATGTTCAGACATGAGGAATTGCGTAAATTCCAGGAAGTCTCTGAACTTGAAGAAAGGGCAGAAAAGAGCGGATTTTCACTCGTAGAGCTTGATGGAAACATTGCAGTGGTAGGAAACGGGGCAGGTTTGGTCATGTCTACTCTTGACATGCTATCAGACAATGGAGGAAAGCCTGCTTGCTTTTTGGATGTCGGAGGCGGCGCAACCACTGAAACAGTATATGAGGCACTTACTTTGATTAGCAAAATGAAAAAGGTGAAAGGAATACTTGTAAATCTGTATGGTGGAATTGTCAAGACTACAACAGTTGCAACCGCGTTCATCAAAGCATACGAAGACAAAATAATTGATCTTCCAGTCTTTGCAAGAATGTCTGGTGCCGAAGCAGACAGATCAAAAGAAATGCTCAAGGGTTCGAGAACAAAAATGTTTGACACCATCGAAGAAGCAATAAATGCGGCAGTAATTGAGATGAATAAAAATGGTTGATCTTTTCGAGTTATTAATTGGTAAGGAGAGTGACAAGGATTACAAGAAAAAGCCAGTCATTGTACAGGGAATCACAGGAAAGTTTGGCGCATTTCACACGCAGCAAATGCTAGCATATGGAACAAATATTGTGGCAGGTGTAACACCTGGCAAGGGAGGACAAAAACAAGAAGGAGTTCCAATCTATGAAACAATGAGTCAGGCGGTAAGTGCAACAGGTGCCAAGATTTCAATCATATTTGTTCCAGCAAAATTTTTCTTGTCTGCCGCAGTTGAAGCATTGGAATCGGGAATAAAATTACTAATAGCTATCCCAGAACACGTTCCAGTAAAAGATGCATTAACAATTGTAGATTTGGCAAAGAAAAAAGATGCCATTGTGGTAGGTCCAAACACTCCAGGAATCATAATTCCAGGAATAATCAAGATAGGAATCATGCCAGCAATGCCTTTCAAGGAAGGAAGAATTGCAGTAATCTCAAGAAGTGGGACTTTGATGTATGAAGTGTCACATAACCTATCTGTTGCAAACTTTGGTCAAAGCGTATGTTTTGGAATCGGTGGAGATCCAATTAACGGCACGCCATTAATTCAGGCATTTGATACCATACGAGATGGGGCAAATATTGACGGAATCGTCGTAGTAGGCGAAATTGGAGGTGATGCAGAAGAGATGCTCGCACAACACATCATTGATACTAAATTTGACAAGCCAGTAGTTGCATACAT
Organism: Nitrosotalea sp.; assembly: GCA_029850515.1. Lineage (GTDB taxonomy): Archaea > Thermoproteota > Nitrososphaeria > Nitrososphaerales > Nitrosopumilaceae > Nitrosotalea. The sequence goes on from JARCRW010000094.1 coordinate 30,097, forward strand.
TGCTGGAAGAGCAGCACCAAAAGAAAAGAGAATGGGGCACGCAGGTGCAATCGTTTACGGGAATTACGGTTCTGCAGAATCAAAGGTATCCATGTATGCCAAGGCAAATGTACCAGTTGCCAAGAGACCTGCTGAAGTACCCATGCTTTTGGCAGGAAAGTTTGAAAAAGGTAGAATCAAATAGCAGGAAATTGGAGAAATAGAAAATGCCTATAACAGATCCACTGAAAAAAGCAATAGCCCAGAAGGCTAGACTTCACTTCAAGGTATGTTTTTCATGTGGTGCAAAAAATCCAATTAGTGCATCAAGATGTCGCAAATGTCATAACATTTACCTCAGACTAAAGAACAGAACACTTGGGATCAAAAAGTAATCAGCAATCTCCGCCGCATCCACAACTATCATCATGTGCCATTTTTAACGGATTTTTAGCATCGTATTTTGCTTTTTGATAGTGTGCCACATTTAGAACCCTTTCAGCAACAACCGTGTTTGTTATTTGACAGGTGTCAAGCCATTTTTCTATATCATCAATTTTGTAAATATTACCGCTTGAAAGAATTTTTGCAAAAGCGTCCTTGATCAGATCATCCTGTTCCCTGTCAAGTGCTCCATTGCAATCAATAGTTATGAGATGATTCAATAAAGCAAGTGATCTTTCTGAAAGCGGCATAAATTATCCAATTCGGGATAGTATAAGAATTTTCCAAGATCTCTTGATATATGGGCAACTGTAAGATTTTCTGGAATACAATATGTTTATCATCAATTTTAAAAATTATGATGAGATTGCAGGTACAAAGTCAGCACGTCTGGCAAAGAGTGCTGCAAAGATTGCGAAAAAACACAGTGTAAAAATTGTTGTTTGTCCTCCTCAACATCTCATGTCAGAGATAGCCCGAGTTTCTTCAGACGTATTTGCACAACATCTCGACAATGCCAAAGTTGGTAGTACAACAGGTTTTGTCATACCAGAAATTGTAAAAAAATCAAGGATTGCAGGTTCTCTCATAAATCACAGCGAGCACAGAATACCGTCAAATGAGATTGAGGACATGATAATTAGACTCAGAGAATTAAAAATGACATCAGTTGTATGCGTACAAGATGTAAATGAGGCATGGAAGTATTCAAAACTCAGCCCAGATTACATCGCAATAGAACCGCCAGAGCTAATAGGTAGCGGCAAGGCAGTCTCTAAAGAAAAACCAGAAGTCATAACAGAAGCAGTCAAGGCAGTACAGAAAGCAAACAATTCCACACAGCTGCTATGCGGTGCAGGAATTGTTTCAGGAGAAGATGTGTCACAAGCATTAGAACTTGGAGCAAAAGGAATACTTGTCGCAAGCGGCATTGTAAAAGCAAAGAACTGGGAAAAAGCAATAGAAGAATTTGCGTTAGCATTCACCAAAAAATAGATTGATCTTGCGTTCAGACGTATATTGATAAATGCATGTCCAGAATCTTCAACATATGGTCTTAGAAAATGACATACTTGAAGAACTAAAGAAGATCAGAGAAGCTCTCACACCAAAACCCGTACCCTCAACTCCAGAACCAAGAGGAGTTATTGCAGAATTCAAAGAATTCATTGGCAAGGCAGGAGTCTTGGGTCTAGCCATTGGTTTCATAATGGGCACCGTGATTGGCAAAGTGGTAACTGCACTAGTACAAGATCTCATCATGCCAATTCCTAGTGCATTCATAGAAGGAGGTGATTGGCGAAAAGCAGTAATCACCATACCAGTAGGAAGTGGGATGAATTTTGGAATAGGAGACTTTGTCGGGGTTGTGATTGATTTTCTCATAATCTCCATTGTTATCTTTGTGATAGCAAAATTTGGACGAAAGGCAGGCTTGAAATAGCCTTTATCCAATTTTTTAGATTTCCATCATAAGATATGAGGGAGACTTGAAATATTGAATCTAGTATTTATTTCTTATAATGCTTCCAAGACTTGAATCAATAAAACAGGCAAGAATGAAGATAGGTCTGACTCAACAAAAATTGGCATCACTCACAGGGGTTAGTACCTCAATGATCAACCAGATCGAATCTGGAAGATGCCAGCCAAGTTATGCTACCGCAAGAAAAATATTTGAAGTGTTATGGTCTTTAGAAAGCCAGTCATCAACCAAGGCAGGAGACATTTGTAGCAAGGAAATTGCCAAACTCAAGGCCCAAGATTCACTCCAGGACGCAATAAAGAAGATGCAGGAATTATCAATAAGCCAGATGCCAATCTTTGAGGGCCCAGATGTAGTTGGCGTGATAACAGAGGATGGTATTGTAAAACATATTTTAGACAGCGATGAGACTGAACGAAAAAGGATCAAGATATCAGAAGTGATGGATCCAAGGCCCCCGGTTGTTGATTATGACACTCCAGTCAAGACACTTGTATCTTTGATACGATATTCAAAATGTGTCTTGGTGTCAAAACAAAGCAAGATTGTTGGAATAATTACCGCATCAGATACCCTAAAGCTTGTAGACTAGGATTGTGGGTGAGAGCATAGCTC
>JARCRW010000095.1 GCA_029850515.1 Nitrosotalea sp.
GTCTTTCATGAATATCCACAGCCTTTGTGATTTTATATCCTTTTTGTTGATTTGCTTTGATCGTCAAGATCGTTTTGTATAACCTATTCGTTAAACACATACTTGCGCTGGCCACGTAATTCTGGACTGCTTCCAACTCCAACCAACACAAATTCTTTTTTACCATCCAAGATGTTTTGGGTTGGACTTAGCTTGCTTTCATGGATCTGCTCATATTCTTCAAGAGATACCTTTCTCCTGTCGCCTATCTCTGCCTCTAGATTCATGTTCTTGGCAATTTCCTTGTATGTATCCATGATGACCCCGCTGAAGACCATTGCACTACTTCCGCTGCCATACGAGCCAAATCCAAATCTCTTGCCCTCAAGATCAATGCCCTTCTGGAATTCAAATTCTAGACAACTCCTAAAGCCCATGTATAGTGAAGCAGTGTAGAGATTTCCTACCATGCTTGATGCAATAAGTGAACTGGCAAGCTTGGAATCATATGCTTCTTGGAATTCCTCAGTCATTGTAAATCGTTTTGTAAACTCGTGGTCTTTTTGCATAAATTCTTCATCTGCAAGTATTGATTCTATTGTCCCACGCGGATCTTTTGGAATTGGTTCTTTCATTCCCATTTTTTCTACAATCCCTTTCCAGCGCGGTAGGCTTCTCCACTCATGCCTTAGCAAGTATGTCAAAGCTTTCTTGCCCATGTTGCTGTATGGAAGGTGCATGTTTACAAAATCGATATAATCCAGAATTGTTTCTCCGTCCTTTAATTTTATTATTCCAGTAGACAAGGCTTTTTCCTTGTATGCCATTAATGCTTTTTTCACCTGTATCATGTAAAGCAAATTGGAATATTGACCATTTACAATTGGTGTCTCTTTTCCAAATGGCCTGTAGAAATCATATTCATTTTTAATAGAAGTTGATGTAACCTTTGGATCAAAAGTCATCAGTCGAGGGTTATCATTTAAAAGCATAGCAACAGCACCAGCACCCTGAGTGTATTCTCCGCTAGAACCAAGATCATATTTTGCAATATCGGATACTACAACGATAGCAGATTTGCCCTCTGCTTCCCCTGCTCTTATCCAATTGGCGTTATCATACAAAGCATAAGAACCGCTAACACATGCAAACTTGCATTCAATTCCACCGCAGTGTCCAAAGGAATCATTACCATATACCTGTTCCAGCATGCCAATTACATAGGAATTCATAGCTTTTGATTCGTCAAGTGCAGATTCTGTTGCAACATATAGTCTTCCAACATCTTTTGGCGAAATCTTGTTTCTTTCCATTATCCTCATACAGGCATTTGCGGCCATGCATGCAGGATCTTGATTAGTATCTACGATAGCCATTTTTGATACTCCAAGACCCCTTTGTAGCTTGTCGGGGTCCATACCACGAGCTTTTGCAAAGTCTCTTGCATCTACAAACAATTTTGGAATGTAGATGGCAATGTCATCTATACCTGCGGCCAATAGCTTCAGCTTTCTAATTACAGATATAAGGATTTTGAGGATCTACTTTGATCTCAAAGATTGATAATTTTTATCATATTATTACAATATATGTGAAATCTCTTATGATTTTAGCTTGGATTTGAATAATTCATCAAACACGTTAAAGGGCTGGGCTCCAACAATTTTTGACACTGTTTTGTCTGGCGCGATGATGAAAAAGTCAGGAGTTCCAGTTAATCCAAGATCCTTGGCGTTTGAAAGACTACCCTGGACAGTTGAAATGTATCTGGACTGGGACATACACTGCCCAAATTGGGTGTCATTTAGCCCAACATTAGTTGCAAACTTTAACAAATTATTCGATGATGCCCATCCGGTGTTTTCCCCCGCCCAGTTATTATATAATGCATCATGATACTCCCAAAACTTGCCTTGTTCTTGGGCACAATGTGCGGCATGTGCTGCATTCACCGAGTCTTGGCCAATTATAACAAAATCCTTGAAGACCATGCGTACCTTTCCAGTGTCAATATAGTTTTTAACAATATCAGGCTCGACCGTATGATAAAACTGGTTACAATAAAAGCACTGGTAGTCTCCGAACTCAATCATGGTAATTGGCGCATCATTTGAGCCAAGCACTGGAGATGTATTGTCTGTCAGCAGGTTCATTGCTACTTTTGTAGATGATGTATCGTTTTGTAATGCAGCATTGTCGGGGGAAATGGTTTGTGTACTAGTCGATGCCATATTATTTGGAAAGACTTGCCCAAGTAAAGAAATCACAATCACGACTAAAACAGTTGCGCCGATCCCAATTCCTATTGATGGGAGATGAACCTTCAAGAATTTGATTTAGGTCTGTAGATTATTTAGTTCTTGGCAAAGGTGCAACCAAATAAATAGGATTTTCCATCAGAAAAGATATGAAAAAGGTTTTTGTCAATGGATATGGTTCTATTGGTAGCAGAATAACCCAGTTCATATCCGGTGACAAGGATATAGAGGTAATTGGAGTTGGCAAGTATTCTCCTGACGACAAGGTTGCAGATGCAATATCTCGAGGATTTCATGTCTATGTTCCAAAGGAAAAAACTGGTGCTTTTAAAAACTACGAGATATCTGGGACAATTGAGGATATCATATCTAAAAGTGATCTAGTGATAGACGCCTCCCCGGGTGGTGTAGGATATAAAAATAAAAAAACATTGTATGAACCAAAAAATGTTAATGCAATTTTCCAAGGCGGTGAAAAAATTGGCGGAGAGGAATCTGTTGCAAATATAATATTCAACTCTCGTGTAAATTATGAAAAAGCATTTGATGCAAAATACGTGATGCAAGGAAGTTGCAACGTTACTGGGATGGGACGAATACTCCAGCCTCTCAAGGAAAAATATGGTAAAAAGATCAAGCGATTTGATGCCACACTATTGAGAAGATGGGCAGACCTTGAGGATTCTAAGACCCAAGTAAAAGACTCTATTGAATGGACTAGAAAACCGCACCACAATGATGATGTAAAAAATTACATGGGTTCCGATATACCACTTTTCATTCGTGCTTTCAAAGTTCCAACAAGACAGATGCATGTACACTTGATGGACATTCGTTTTGATTGTCCTGCGCCAAATTCGCAAGAAATTCTAGATCTATACAAAAATGAATATGGTGTTGCAACATTATATGATGCAAAAGGAACAAAAGATATTAGAGATTATGCAGAATCCATAAAATTTAGTTTTAAAGATACCAACATGATTCACATTCATGCAGATGTTATTGAAGTTCAAGATGATACTGTTAAACTGACCTACTCTGATGATCAGACTGGCATAGTAGTACCTGAAAACCATCTTCTAATGCAAGCAATGTTATTCAAGAGAAAAAGAGAAGATGCCTTCAAACATACTGAGGAGTTGTTTCACATGGAAGAAAAGAAAAAACTTTTGCAAGAACACTTTGCAAAGAAACAAGAACAGTAATTACACATGGAATAGTTTGTTACCAAAAGCCCTAATGATCAATGTGAACTTATAAAAGAGACAGTTGAAAAATGATATACATACCAATTGTTTGAAATTCAATCATCATATTTATCAGTTAAAACACAGAATTTAACATCAATACAATGTGGAAGACATTCACATCGAGGTAATTAATCGTGGATGTTGATCTGATTTTAAAAATAATATTACTTGCATTACTAGTAGCTTTATCTGCCATTTTTAGTGGAGCTGAAGTTGCACTAATTGCAACAAACAAGGCCAAAGTCAACCAACTATTAAAAGAAAAAGTAAGAGGTTCAGCATCCCTTGCCAAATTGAAATCTAATCCTAACAGAATGCTTGCAACAATAAACCTTGGAACAGTGTTGGCAAATGTAGGATCTTCTGCACTTGCCACGGAGGTTGCACTAGGTTTGTTTGGTAATGGGGGTCTTGCAGTGTCAATTGGAATAATGACCTTTATACTTTTAATCTTTGGTGAAAATGCCCCAAAATCTTACTGTAATGCAAATCCAGTTAAAGTGTCGCTTTGGATAAGTGGAATTACACTTACTTTTAGTTACATATTTTACCCATTTGTAATATTATTCGAAAAAATCACACATGCAATACTTTGGATACTAAGAAGTCCTTATCACCCACCGCCAATTACAGAACAAGAAATTTACAATGTAATTGAACAAGGTCTAGAAGACAAGGCATTAAAAAAACATGAACGTGAACTTGTACACGGCGCGCTCAAGTTTGATGACATTGTAATACGTGCAGTCATGACTCCGAGAACAAAAATGTTCATGCTTCCAGCAAAGATGATCTTGTTTGACGCAATGCCCCTGATAAGTAAAAGTGGCTATTCCAGAATTCCACTCTATAAAGATACTACAGACCAAATTGTAGGTATTTTACATGTACGAGACTTGTTAAAGAATTTAGAAAGGGATGAAAAAATAATTACTTTAGAATCCCTTTCCAGAAAACCAATTTTTGTATCACAGGAACAGCGAATAAGCAAACTTCTCAGGGAGATGCAAGGCAGACAGACCCACATGGCAATTGTAGTTGATGAGTTTGGAGGTGTAGAAGGTTGTGTTACACTTGAAGATCTATTAGAAGAGATCGTAGGAGAGATAATGGACGAAACGGACATGGAGGAACTCAATTTCAAGATGTTGGACAAGAATACAATGCTTGCAAGCGGAGATGTTGAGATTGACACAGTGAATGAAATATTAAAATCCGACATACCACAGGGTGATGACTATTCCACACTGAATGGCTTACTGCATGACAAGTTAAAGGACATTCCGAGAGCTGGGGACAGACTGATAATAGAGTCTATCAAGATGACCGTGGAAGAAGCAGTAAATAATCAGGCAAGCAGAATAAAAATAGAAAAGATTCCAAACAGCAGCTAGGTTCGTGGCGGGATTGCAAACTTGTTTTGCGGGTTTTTGTGATAATCCACGGGAATACTAGAGTCTTTCTGTCGTCCTGTCAGTATCCCTACAACAGTTTCATCCTTTTTGATTATTCCCTCACCGATTAATTTTCTTACGCCAGCTGGAACAGCACCTGATGCCATCTCGCAGTCAAACCCATTTAGGCCAACAAGCGCCATCCCATCGAGCATCTCGGCATCCGATACCTGTGTTACAACCCCGTTTGTAAAGTCAAGCGCTCGTAACCCCTTGAGAATGTTGGCAGGTTTTGCAATTTGGATTGCAGTAGCCTTTGTCTTGGGCCTGATCTGGTTTGCATCCATATGTTCATAGTATTTTTTAATTAAACCTGTATCTGATTTTCCCTTATTCCATCGCAATTCGGTATTTTCGAATTTACCATTGTACAAAGTATACAAAGTATTTGCACCTTCAGAATTGACAACCGCAAGACGGGGTATTTTCTTTATCCATCCCCATTCGTACAACTCCATAAGTGCCTTGCCACAACTTGATGTGTTTCCAAGTGCGCCTCCGGGATAAACTATCCAATCCGGTGGATTCCAGTCTAAAAATTCCAAGGCCCTAAATACAATTGTTTTTTGTCCCTCGATTCTAAAGGGATTAACAGAATTTACTGTATATCCTCCCACTTGTCCTGCCTGCTTTAGTGAGGCAGATAATGCGTCATCAAAATTTCCTTTGATTTCTACAACCTGAGCTCCGAACTGAAATGCTTGACTAAGTTTTCCAGGTGCAACTTCTCCTGCAGGTATGTATACGTCACAATCCATGTTTTCATTTGCGGCATACATTGCAGCAGATGCAGAAGTGTTTCCAGTTGACGCACATATTATTTTTTTAATCTTAACAAGTTTTGCATGCGTTACAGCAGTTGTCATACCATTATCTTTGAAGGAACCACTTGGATTGTATCCCTCAGGCTGTAGCCAGAGATTTTGTAGCCCAACATACTGCGATACACGTGACATGTGATATGGTTTTGAGAGCCTACCTTCCGCACCATCTAATGATACAAGATATTTTGAACATTGATCAATATCTTCAGTGTCAATCTGACAAAAATTCAAGAGCTCACGAAAACGCCATACGCCACTTTCATTGAAAATGTTGTTTGCGTGATTTCTGCGTTTGTAAAAAACTTCTTTTAATGAAATTGGCTGAATAGAACCATATTTGACATCAAGCAAGTGACCTTTCTCACATTCAATTCTGGTATCAGTGACAGGGTATTGTAGACCGCATGCCGGATCTATGCATTTCAGATATGCCTGTGACTGCATTATGCAAAAGTTAGTTGGTTCGTATTTAAATCTAAAGAATTTACGTTTTAGACAAAAACCTATGATACCATAAAAAAATTAACTATTTTTTTGGGCCTGAGCGCATATGAAAGTTAATGCAACACTTACACTCTTTTGAGATGCATTCTTTTTCAGATACATGCCCACAGATACCACATTCACAATGTGTTTGCATATTTCTTCTGAAGATTTATTGCATTTAACCAATATGAGGGTTCTTGTATAGTAATGTCAGTCTATTTTTTTGGTTTTTTTGGTTTTTCAGTGGATTTTTTTGCAGACTTGGTTTTATCCTCTAGGTGTTTTATTTTTGCCTCCTCGGTCTCTTTACTTTTTTCATCTACTGCTTTCATAACAGCCTGAATCAGACCATCCAAATCACTATCAGAAACTTCTGGTTCTACAGCTGATGCTATCTGAGTAATGGTATTTGATATGGCAGAGCTTACTTCGTCAAAGCTTTCTGGATCTTCATATGCTGCATTATACAATGCTTTGAGCCTTCTGACATCAGAAAGCACCTGATCAGTCAGTGTTAAACGGTATTTTTTACCATTTATGGTAATTTCCTGGCTTATCATGCATGGACTCGCCATCCTGCTTTCATAAAGTTTTCTGTGAAAAAGAACAATTACTGGAGATATAATGAACATGATCTTGACTAGGAAAGTTCCAAGTAACGCAGAGCGATATTTTTCCACAGGTGTAAGCATGATTACATCAAGAGGCACAAAAGGTCACAATGTCATGGCAGCAGAATGGGTCACGCAAATTTCATACAACCCAATTTTGATTGCCATCTTCATTCACAATGGATCTCAGACCATGAAGAACATAGGAAAAACAAAAGAATTCGGGGTAAATGTAGCATCAACAGATCAAACAACTGAAGTAAATGTGGCAGGCGGATATTCTGGGTCAGAAATTGACAAGCTAAAAATCAAAAATGTTTTCAAGACTATTGAACCACAAAAAATCAAGACAGTGATGATTTCTGGCTGCACCATAAATGCCGAATGTAAACTAGTCAGAAAAGAAAAGATGGGTGATCACGTCATGCTGGTAGGAAAAGCTGTTCACATAAAACACGATGATACCAAGAGCCCTTTGATATACCACCGGGGGAGGTATTTCAGTCTAGATTCCACAATAGAGCATGATAGAAAAGAGGTCAAAGTGAGTAAAGAGACACTGGAGTTTTTTTCACACCTTTCACATGAAAAATTTGTTTTAAAATGTGCGGGAGTTCTGGTCAAGTCTGGACACGGAATTATGGTCATCAAATGGCCAAAGACTGAATTTGAAACTATACCGTTTATAATATCTCAAACAGGCAAAAATCAACGAGATCTCCTTATCGAATTTCTAAACAAAACTGGATTTGACATTCAGGTGAATACCGAACCAATCATGAAGAGACTTGTTCTAAGAAATAAAAATAAAGTTCAGAGAATAAATTTTGTGTTATTCAATGGGAAAAGTAAAAAATTATCACTGGGGGCAATGTGGAAACCAATACACCTGGATGTCATTGCAAACTCTGTTTAAATTGTAATGTAGTCCAATGCCACTGCATCAGCTAATAATGATGCATGTCTTGAATTGATAATATATCCATTTTTGATATCGGTTGTTGGAACCCATCTATTTGTAGAACTATAGTGTCTTTTTTCTTTCATTTCTTTCTCAATGTCATGTAAATCACACTCTCCCTCTTCGATCTGCTGTGTGTTGATGTGTTTTATTGTGATCAGGATTTTTTTTACCTTTACCCTGACCCCGAATCTCCAAATGTGGTCGGAGGTATCATCTTCAACTTCAAGCAACTTGAGTTTTATCTCCTTGGTACCAAGTGCATCTCGGCTAACCAAACTACGTTCATCCACAAAATCTTCAAAGCTCATTATCTTGTATTTACAACATCGCATTAAAGAAGTATTCGATCTAATTGACCCTTGGTCTTTTAGTAAATGGCATGGTGCCAGATTCTAGTTTCAATGATTGTCGCTTTCCTTCATGCATGGCATATGTATCACCATCATACGTGCAAATAAAATCAGTTACCGGATATTTTTCGTCCCAAATTTTAAAGTATTCCCGAAGCTCACGATGTTCATATTTTCCTGTACCTATTCGCTTCTTGGATGAAAATTTGAATGCAACAATCATTTTTCTTGTCTGGTATAGCTCAAAAGTATGTATCCATTTCAGACAACGTTGTATTTGATCAAACGGCACCCTTAAAGTTGTATTTGTGCCAGATTTTGCCTCAATTGTATATATAACATTCTCCCTGGTGCTTACTGCAAGTATATCTGGCAATCCAACGCTAGGCGACCCAAGTCTAAAGGCCTTCCAGCCCTCAGCTGCATTGAATCTTTTTACCAATGTATCTTCCCAATTGTAGCCTCTCTGCCTTCTAGTTCTCGCTATGATCTGGTTAGCCGTTTTGATATTTTTTTTGTGTAATGTGGTCTTGGAGTTGTGAAACCCGGATTGCTCTACAGACGTCACTTGCTTTCGATTTTATAAAATGAATTTGATGATATAGACTAGGTGGTAATTATACTAACACCTATGTACCTATTTTTTGTCACCATCATCTCAGACCAAAAATCAGTGTACAAAATCAGGATTGCGTCTTAGCATTAATATGTCATGATTTCAATAACCAAACTATGTCTACAAATGAGAATCAAGTAACATACTTGAAATACAAAGAGTATGGCGATCTGCTCAAAGTTATTTTATATTCCTCCCAGTCAGTTCTTGGCGCAGTTCCTTTGATTTACCATTTGAACCATGGTGGCCAGAACATTATTTTCATACAGACCGGAACTATAGGCGGAAATGTGATCCATTATCTTGCAACAAACGGTCCCCCCACAAAGAAATTCATCGAATTAAAGCGATTAACAGGAGATTATAGTTTTGTAGAAAAAATTGGAACTGATGGAATGTCACTCTATATCCCAATTTTAGAATTGGAAAAATCAAATCTCCAATTCCCATAAACTGCATTCAATTTCATCTAGTTTTGAACACAAACTGTGGTCTTTCATTATAGTTGCATTTTTCCAGAGTCAGATTTTGATCATGTCTTGGATGATTTCCCAACAGGGAACCAAATACTCTAATATTTCCTTCAAACTCTGCAATACAAAAATATTTTCCATCCTTACTTGAAACTTCAACAAGTTTTGCATCTTTTGACACTTGTTTCCATGTTATATCTCCAAGACATTTATTGCAAAACTCGCTTGTAGGCCATACAAAACGTTGGCATTTCATACAATAACTGCACACAAAGTTGTTGTTTCTCAACTCATCTTCAAATCTGGTCATGATTCTAACACCAATACAGTTGATGACGTGGAACCTGCCGACATGTTGTGAACAAGTCCAGTTTGTGCACTATCTATCTGTCTTTTCCCTGCATTACCACTCAGTTGTTGGCATATTTCTACAACTTGTGCTATTCCGGTTGCACCCAGTGGATGTCCTGCCCCAATCAATCCTCCTCGCGGGTTTACTTTTTTGTTATTTGTATCATGTAAATCTCTGACAAGTTTTGATCCATGCCCCTTTTGACAGAATCCCATGTCTTCCAATTCTATGATCTCACAGATGCTAAACGCATCATGAAGTTCAACAACATCGATATCGCCAACAGCCTTGTTGGACATGCGGTAAGCGTCACCAACCGCACTTTTTGTCGATTCCATGGATGTCATGTCATTATTTTTTGTAAAACTTGCAGAGATGGTCTTCTGACCAATACCAGATATCCAAATTGGCATGTCTGTAAATTTTTTTGCTTTTTCTTCTGAGCAGATCACAACAGCTGCCGCACCATCGCATGGTATTGAACAGTCAAGTAACCGTAGATTTTCAGTGAGGTTTTTAGAGTGCATTACATCCTCAAGCGAAAATGATTTCTCAAAATATGCATGTGGGTTGTCCAATGCATTTCTGTGATTTTTCACAGACACATATGCTAGATCTTCAAGGGTTGTACCATGTTTTCTCATATGTGCACTTGTGAACATGGATGACCAAAAAATTGGATGTCCATATTCACCACGTGACGTGTCCCAGTTTAGAACAAGGCCAGGATTGTCTGCTTTATCAGCCCCCACAACAAGTGCAACATCTGCAAGTCCCGAGGACACATATGCATATGCTGAAACCAGGGAGTTTGTACCTGAATTACATAGACTTTCAACAGAATGCGATATTTTCGGTTTGATTCCTGATAACTCAGATATGATGTTTGCAAGATAGTTACGATTTGCGTTTGTAGATGTAAGTACAACATCAATGTCGTCCTGTTCTAGATTCTTTGTATTCTCAAAAATTGGTCTTATTGATGAGAGCATCATGGATTCTAGTGGTTTTTCACTCTTGTTGAACTTGGTGATACCTACAGCCGTAATTGCCACTTTTTTCATTTCATATCACTTGCAAGAGTCTTGACAAGAAGTTCAAAGGATTCTTTTACGTCTCCTACAGGATTGAATTGAAGTATAGGCAAGTCTATCCCAGCCTCAACAAACTGTAATATTTTTCGTCTTACATCTTCAGGTGTACCACATACTGACAGAGAGTTTGCCATGTCATCTGTTACAAATACGTGGTTTCCACTGAGGCCATTTTTTGCATATTCTTCAAATATTGCATCTGTCTCTTTTTTGAACCCCTGTGACGCTAGAAATTGGCGGTAAATTGTTCCAACTGAAACATAAAACGCAATGGTTTTCTTGGCACGAATAATTGATTTTTCAGAATCATTGGAAACACATGTTATTAATTGACATGCAACATCAATTTTCCTTTTGGATTGCATTTTTTCAATTGTTGTTTTTAATTCATGCAGTGGTCGCAGATAAAAAATCGCCCCATCTGCAATCTCCCAAGTGAGTTCCACCATCTTTTGGTTTATTGCTGCAATATAGATTGGGATTTTGATTCTTCTAGGTTTGATCAAAAGACCAAAGTTTTTCAAGTGGAAAAATTTCCCATCATATGATACTTTTCCCCCCGACATGGCAAGACGCATCACATCCACATATTCTCGCATCCTATGCAGCGGATGCTCAAACTTGATGCCATGCCAATCCTCTACAATTGGTTTACTACTTGTACCAAGCCCTAACATGAACCGTCCATCTGATATAACATCAAGTGTAGCCGCAGACATGGCTATCAATGCGGGACTACGGGAGTAGATGTTGATGATAGACGAGCCTAACTTTGGCTTGTTTGCAATACCTGATACATGTGATAAAATAGAACAACAGTCCATCCCCCATGTCTCTGGAATCCAGATAGAATCTGCACTGTATCTGCTCAATGTTTTTGCACAGTCAAAAATCTCTTCAACCGACAAGAGGGAGCCCAAACTAAACCCAAGTCTCATATTACTCACTTGGAAAAAATGAATTTTTCATATTTGTTGGTTTTGATAAGCGACTCGCATTCTTCCATATCTTTGTAGGAATCAACAGATTTCCAAAAAACCCGGTCATATTTTATTGCATGTAACATCCCAGATTGAGAAAGAAGTGGAAATGTGGTGCTTTCCAGATTGCCATTTTTTGGCAGGTGTTTTAAAATATTCTTATTTAGGTAATAGACACCCGCATTCATCCAATAATTGGACATCTCAGGCTTTTCTTCAAATCGCTCAACTTTTGTTCCGTCAAGATGAACAATTCCAAATGATGTCCTAAGTGGTATTACCGCAACAGAATTGGAATGAGTTTTTAGTTTGTTCAAATCAATATCAGTTAAGATGTCGCCATTTATAACAAAAAAATTCTCGGCATCAATATGCCTGCTTGCTTTTTTTATTGCACCTGCAGTACCAAGAGGTTCAGTCTCAATCGAGTATTCCAGATGTACTCCAAGGTTTTTGCTTTCCAAGTATTTTATCACTTGATCTGCCTTGTAGCCTGCACAGACTATGATATCATTTATTCCAAATTTCTTGAAATAACGTATTTGCCATTCAATAATAGGATAATTATAAATTGGTATCAAAGGTTTTGGCAGATAATCTGTCAATGGCTTGAGTCGCTTACCAAATCCTCCGGAAAGAAGTATTGCTTTCATAGATAAAGAATTTTTCAATTTGAATTAAAAGATTTGGAAAAACCCCACATTCGATATTCTGAAAAATTCAAGGGTCATTAGCAGGTTTTTTCTCAGTGAGGTAATAGTGTAATTCAGTATAACATTCCACACAATACTCTTGGTCACCAGTATGTTCACAATCATATATTTTATTTACATCCTGACCGCATTTGGAACAATTTACCACATAGTTAATTGCATGGCCTTGTCTTTGAATATTTCTTTGAATGAATATTTTGCCTAATGAATACTAGGAAATCTATGATTTTCGTATTTTAATTGCACCCAAGATGGCAATTATGATGCCTATGCCCAAAACTGCGCCCATTTCTCTGATAGCACGTGTGTCTTGAGACTGGGCGCTCTGCATTGCAATAATTATTCCAGTACCGGCAAGTATCAGAGCACCTCCAATTATTATCAACATACCTAGTTTCTTAGATGGTTCCTTTCTAGTTATGAAAAAAGAGATTATCAGCATTGCAGATGGAATTATTCCAAAGATTGACCCTCTTACCGATACATCCATTGGGAGAAATCCCATTTTATTACCATTGGCCACAATTACATCTGCGCCATAGATGCAAAGCATTGCTATGGATATCAACGACATTGCAATTGCAACCTTTAGTTTCACAACTAGGCGTTTTTTTTACAACTAATAAACCTTAGATTAGAAAACCCAAAGACGCTAGATAATAGCCTCAGTGAAATGTCTTGATAGTGTTAATGATCACATCGCCATAAACAAGTTGGATGATAAATCCACCAAAAATATAGATCATGTATGGGATTCCAGGTGTAACCCATGTATCAGAAGAGGAGCAAAATTCTTCATTGTCAGCATTCTTTAATGCAAAGTCCAACTTGCGCGAGTTTCCTTCTCTTTTTTCAATGGAAAAACTAAATTTTGGGTTTTTTGAACGATGCCCTACAAACATGGCAATTATTTTGTTTTTTCTGGTATCATTTTCAAAGCCCTTGAAGATATCTTCATGTCTCAGTATTGACACAGTGTTTCTTGTTACGTTTATCATCACCGGAATTATTGAAAGTAATACAGTGTTAAACAACGTAGTAAATGGATTCACCTGAGAAATGGAGAAGGTGGATTCTGGAGCAAGTGCCGCTAGAACAATCAGCGCAAAAGCATCCGCACCTCCAAAAAAACCAATGCGCCAAACAAATATCGCAACAGGCGCTATGATTAGTGAAATTCCAACGGTGGCAAGAGAATTAAACATGTTAGGCGTGAAAAATAAAAGTAATACTGCCAGTCCACCAAAGATCATCCATATTCTGTCATCTATCTCCCTCTTTTTGATGTCTGTGTATGATGCAATTCCCAACATTAGTAGTGCCAGAATAATTCTAATATCAGTTACATCAAGAGGCATTACTAACGATGAGAAAGTTACATTCATCAATAAATTAAGATTTCTCAAATTTATTTACTGATATGCCTAATTATTTGGAATCATTTTTCAACGAGCATAACTCTTTACACATGGAATCAAATCTTCCACTCTGATATAGTGTTACCAAATAATTTCACATACCACAAAATGATATAAAATAATGTCTTTGTTTATTTTCATATATTATAATATTGTTCTAGGTTAGATGCAAACATGGGTTCAACAGCATAACAATCTCATAAACTCAACATATAACTTTATGACATTTCCACAAATCTTGTACCTATTTCACATGTCCAAAGTTTTTAATTCAATAACATACTATCATGAAACAGCATGCATATGCTTTCTCAGATGAAATCAT
This sequence comes from Nitrosotalea sp., assembly GCA_029850515.1. Classification (GTDB taxonomy): domain Archaea; phylum Thermoproteota; class Nitrososphaeria; order Nitrososphaerales; family Nitrosopumilaceae; genus Nitrosotalea. Next base: position 14,151 of record JARCRW010000095.1, read on the forward strand.
TGTGTGTCATAATAACAAGATGTTCTTAAAATGCGATAATTTTGAATTGCCCGTACCATATAAAATTTGATTTTTAACAAAAACATTTCCAAGCAAGACATGCCCCTGTTTGCGTTTGTTTATTTTATACAAACAATTGCTCATATCACCGTACGATTCTACATCACTATGATGAATTCCCTCTCATTGACCACGAATGACAAAACAATTGTCAATGGCATTAGACAAAAAAGGAATGCCGTGGGATCAATCTACTTATATACTTACAACAATAGAATCCGATCTACAATGCACGCCGGTTCAGAACTCAAGTCATGTCAAAGTGAGGGCAGTTTCATGCTCAAAATAGATAAAAACGTATCATCGTCTTGTCTTTTGACACATTATTTCGATCATGAATTTTCTAGTTTTAGGAGTGTTTTGCTATGAATACTGAAGAAGATCTATTTTCAACATTGAAGTACTTTGGTTTGGAAGGAGATGATGCCAAGATTTACTTGGGTTTACTCAGAACCGGAGAGGTCACAGTCGGAAGTCTTTCTGCAAAGCTAGATGTGGACAGAGGCAAGGCATACAGAGCACTTACAAAGTTACGAAACCTAGGGTTGATTACAACCACATTATCAAATCCTACGATTTGTAAATCTGTAAACCCAGAAGAAGCATTCCGGGGAATCATACAGAAAAAACAAGACGAGATTACAACGATGGAAAAACTATCAAAACAGGTTGTCGCAAACCTCGAAGAGCTAAAACGCCCAACTCCAGACAATTCCATGTCGTCATTTTCAATCATACAGGGTAGATCTAATATTTATGCAAGAATTGGAAAACTGGTAAACGAGGCAAGTGATGTAGTATACGTGGTCAGTACGGTGGAAGACATAATGAGAATGTACCATACCGCAATACCTGAAAAGATAAAAGATTGTATCAAAAGAGGCGGAGAAGTTAGGATAATCACAGAAGTTGAAAACAAACAGGCGATTAGCTTGGTACAAAAACTTGGTGCGACAGATACCAGGGTAGGCAAGCTGCCCTCCAAGGGAAGAATGGTTGCAGAAAAAGACAAACAGATTGTAATGTCTGGTTCAATGAAAGGTACCATGGATCTAAATGATGATGCAGATTCCATAGTTCACACCAACTCTACAGAGATTGTAAACAATATCTTTAGTCTATGTGAGCATTTGTGGAAAAAATCAAAACCTATTGAAGTTGCATATCAATCAGCATAAGGTTTTCTGGATTTATTAGTTTTAGAAGTTTAAATTTCGTTCAGATTAATCATACACCATCTTATATCATGTTTTAAGGTATTTCTCCTAGTATTGAGGACCATACTTCTAATTCTAATTATAATTTTCAGTGTTGGAATCATGAAATCATATGCAGATAGTGATTACAGTTTTGGAGTCAGAATAATGCCTGAGAAACTAATCGATAATTCGGACGGAATATTGCAAGTGTATGCCTTACATGGGGGTCATATCTATCCACAAAAAATTGATAATATTGTATTTTCTTCGACAGATTCCTCAGTTGTTCAGGCATCTAAGATGGAAAACAGTAGTGACAGTTTTATCACAAACATCAAATTAAAGACGTTAGGACAAGGAAACGCAAAGATCGAGTTGGGCGCACCAGGCTTTATCTCACAAGAAATTCCAATAACAGTGTATGGAAACGAAAATTATCCTATCAAATTATTGGTACGATCTACACCATCAACTTTTTCAATCAATGGGCCACGTGTAGGATATTTTACTGTTGAACTCATAAACAACAATAATTCACCTGCAATTGCAAAAGATGACATTCTTGTAAATGTGGAAACAGCAGATAGCAGAGTAATCACATTGACAAATACACAGATTTTGATAAAAGCTGGAGAATATTATGGAATAGTAAAATTTGAAGTAAAACAAATAGGAACCACACAAATATTCGCATCAACAAATTCGCTCCAGTCTGCAAGTGCCACCATAACTGTCAGTCAGACTGATACGCCAACAATACACTTGTACGTATTTCCTCAAAAGATCAATAACTACCAGTCTTCTATATCCTATGCAGTTGCACAATTAACAGACGCTTCTGGAAATCCAACCCCGGCAAAAGAAGACATTGTGATTCCTGTGACAATAAATGATCCTAATGCAAATTTGACAAATTCTAGTCCCATAATACAAAATATCGAATCAAATACGCCAATAATAATTAAAAAAGGATCCTATTGGGGATATACAAACATAGCTGTAAATGCAGCAGCAAATGGAACATACAATGTTTTATCATCAGCACCAAATGGGTACATCAATGCGGGACCGAGTCAAATAACAGCTTTTACAACAAAGTTTTATGATGACAAGTCAGCCAGACTTGATATTTTGCCAATATTGGCAACTGGAAAAGATGAACTGATAGGGATTTTACATCTAGAGGACAAGAATGGGAATCCCATAATAGCAAGTCATGATATGCAGGTAGAAATTGACTCATCGGATGCAACCGCACTAGCAGTTGACAAAATCATGTTAAACAAGGGATCAGGTGCAGCTCCAGTATTTGCCAAAGTCGGCACAAGCATACCAACTTCCATATCATTACATGTTGTCACATATGATGATCAAACAATTTCTCCTGTAATTTCATTACCAGCAAGCAATTCGTTTAAACTTTTAGCGCAACCCTTGGTGCCAAACATACTAAGCAATACCGACTTTCCTGTTGCGATATACCAAGCAGATTCTTCAGGCATACCGGTTTATTTCTCAAATGATTCCATTCTAAAAGTTATAGCTGATGATCATTTTTCAATCCCGCAAGTTGTAATTCACAAAGGCGACCCGCTAATCTTGGCAAATGCTAGTTCTTCAAAGACTGGTACTTCAACCATAAATCTAATTTCTGATAATTACCAGACTTCGATGACTCTGCAGACAGTCAATAATTCTCCATCTCAGGTAGTATTGGATTATTTGAATCCAATTTTTCTGAATATGAAAAATACTATGATAGCGCAGATTTTCGATTCTGGCTCAAACTCAGTATTTGCCCAAAAGGATATCACTCTAAAACTCATTTCAAGCAACAAAGATGTTTTAACACTTCCTGAAAATATTACAATTGCAAAAGGACAATACTATGCAACACTTAACATAACTCCAAGTGCCGTAGGAACATCACAGATATCAATACTTGCAGACGACATGCCGCTTTCCACTTACACGATTACAGTGAACAGTCTATCTCCCACATTGCGTCTAGTATCTCCAAGATCTGTCCTGCCTGGAGAATCATTAATTGCAAATGTTACTGCGCAAGATCACGGATACCCACTAAAGAATATGAAGATACAGTGGAAGGCACGTGGTGCCATTATTCAGAATAGTGATGCAGTAACAAATCAGAATGGAGCAGCAAATATTGTCTTATTGGCAAATTCCAATAGTAGTACCATAAATCTAAATGTCAATGCAACTGGTTTAGGATACGTTCCATCTCATGCAAGTGCGATGATAGATATCAACGGAACCGGTGAATACATCCCAGGCACTAATGTAACCGCAGCGGAACTGTCACCACTTGGAAACATCCAGGCAAATTTGAAAACACTCAAGATTGGAGGAATTGACACGTTACCAATAATGGTACTTGGTACAATTGCAATAAGCGGTGTTTTAATCAAGAGAAAGAGTTTATCATCATTTAAGAAAATATCATCTCGTGCAAACATGCAATCAAAATAAGACCGGTCAAACATACGGGTGCTTAAATTTTCAAAAATAACGTGTTCCAATAATTAAATCAAACACAAGTCTGTTCAATGCGAACATACTAGAAAATATCATTTCAAAGTTTTAATTAAGATTTATGAAGTCAGACATTTGCACAAACAAACATTTCATCTCAGGAGCATTTTAGATGATCAATGGATTTTTATCCGATTTACATGGTATCATATACGACAAAATAAAAAATCATAATAAAAAAGAATCAATACTTTTTTCTCCTTCCACGTTGGGCAAGGATCTAGATCATTGTACAATTGAGGAAATTTTACCACACTTGTTGGTATATTCATCAATGGCAACAATTGAAAGTAGGGAAAAAATCTGGGTGGCAACATCTATGCTGGTGCGCTTTCTTGCAACACACACCAATAATTTGGTAGTAATGGAAGATGATACACCTGTTGGAATGGTTGGGAGTAGAGAAGTTTTACAAGGCCTGTATTCCAACTCCACTCATGCTTTTTTTTCAGAACAGGCAATAAACAACATAATGAACAAAGATTTGGAAATGGTATCCGCAAAAATGCGAGTTTACGATTTACTAAAAAGAATGAATGATACTAGAAGAGATTTTGCATTAGTGCAAACAACAGATGGCGGGTTTTCAACAATATCCGCAAGACGACTACTAGAGGTTGGAATACTGTGCGATACGAAAATAAAAGTTTCAGACATACCTTCAAAAAAAGTGGTTACTTTTCAAAAAGAAGATAGTATAGGTTTTCTTGTAGGTGAAATGTTAAGAAACAATACTGATGTTGTGATCTTGGAGAAGACACCATTGTTTGTTACTCCGCAGATAATATTTGAAAAAATATCTGAATTGAATTATCTTGAGGATGTCGACGATTTTCTTGATTCCAAGGCAAGCATATTGAATTTGAAGAATGGTCGAATAATATCTGACAATATCACCGTACCTGAAATGTGTAAGATAATGCTAGGAATGAAAAATGCATTTGTAATGACACAGAATAATGTGTTGACTCCCTGGGACTTGATTACAACATTAGCATAGGAGAATGAACAGGCATGACCCAAAGAATGCAAGCAAGAGAAAATTCCATAAAACAACTACGTAGTCATCTCGAGCATTTAACAAACGAGCTTAACAAAACCACCGAGTATATCCAATTATTAGAATTGCAGGATGAAGTAAAATCAAAAGAAGATCACCTAGGTTTTGAACCCGAACAAGAAATCCACGAATTGCTTCAAAAACAAAACATGGTATCACATGAAATCATCCTAGTTAAAAAAAGAATTCAGAAGCTAAGTGCAAAAGCTATACTCAAGGTAGAATTGCTGATACTGCCCATCGTGGTCATCTTGCTGTTTTTTGTGGCAGCAAACTATGTAATTCCGCCAGCAGGCACGGATTCATCAATAAAAACGCGGTACGTGACAGAAAATCTTCAAGGAGGTACACTAGACGAGTTCAAGTATTGGGATATCAGCAACCGCACGCCATTGGTTGTAAATATAGAAAACAGTGCAAAGGTAAGTGACCAAAAGATTCAGGCAGTAGAAAAAGCTATAATGTCAACAGAGACCATCACTGGAGCTAGTTCGCAGATGTACAATTCAAACTCCGGAACCAACAAGTATTTCATCGGATGGCAAGGTGCACTACAGGCAACATCTGACACAAAACACTACATTCCAGAAAGATTCAACATCATCCAGTCTTCCAATGGAGAGGGCCAAATAGTCATAACACTTTCCACAATCAAGAACCATGATGGATATTATGGAATTACAAAAACAATAGTGAATGGTAACCAAATACTAAAAGTATTCATTACCATATATGACGCAAGTAATCTGACCGATGTTCAAATAGGATCAATGGTAAGACATGAGTTTGGGCATGCACTGGGTTTACCATCTACAAGCAATACAGAAGATCTCATGCACGAGTCAATCTCAACAGATCATTCATACATATCAGAGTGTGACATTGACGCACTCCAGAAATTATACAATGATACAAAACTATCTGCTGATTTTTGCAATACCGCATAATAGTTTTCAAGGTATAACGTGATGACGTATGTCAATAACTTTAGAATGTTCGTCCCCTTTGTAGCTGACATAATACATCAAAATATGCTTTAATCTGAGCATGAGATGGATTGAGTTCTTTAATTGCAGCTATGTCCACGTTTAGTTTTTCAAGTTTTTGATAAATCTCCTTGTCTTCCAGCGTATCTATCAATGCTTGTAGATGAAATGGTTTTTTCATTATCTCTGTTATTTGCCTGAGACTCTTGACAGATTCAAAAAAAGTCTCTTGAACAAAACCTGAGGCAAATATTACCCTCTGATGCGAGTTCATTTCCAGAATTTCTTTTGCTGCTTCAAGTCCATTTTTTAGCGGCATTTGGTAATCCAAAATAACAGCATCAAATGGAGAGGGAAGATCATCAGATTTTTTATTATTTTCATACTCTATACGGTAAATTTTGACACATTCATCCCCATTCCTGGAGATTGTCACCTTGTGACCTTTATCTTCCAGCATGTCTGTATATTGATCCAGGAGATCCTTTTCATCCTCTGCTATCAGAATATGCATAGACATAACAAAAACATCTTACATATATCTAATTTACCGTAGCTCGTTTGTTTTAAACAGACATAAACTAATCTAAAGCCATGGACTAGACATGTTAGATCTGAGGACTGGCCTATCATCCCAATAGAAATGCCAGAGTTCTCAGTTCTTGCTTTTTTTCTAGAGCAGGCCAAATTGGAACCATTTTTGCAAACATTATTGCAGATTGTTATATGAGCAAGAAAAAGAATAAGACAGTAAGGTTTGGACAGTCAAAAGTACGTATTCATAATAAGCATCATCGTAGCAAGTAGCCTCTCAGCTCATCTCGCATATGCAATGACCAGCATAGACATTGGCTGGGGAAGTAGAGGGATAGGAATCAATCCAACTACAAATAAAATATACGTAACAGGCTCCGTCACAGGTGTTCTAGATACAATTGACGGCTTTACAAACACGGTTACAGGCCACATTCAACTCAATCAAGGATCAATACTTCCAGACACTGGAGCCGCACGTGTTGATGTAAACCCTACCACAAATACCATTTATGTGACAGATAGACTAGGAGGCAAGGTTATAGCCATAAACGGAAGCACTGACGAGGTAATCGCAAATGTAGTAGTGGAAAATAATCCATGGGGAGTTACCGTGAATCCATCTACCAACCAGATTTATGTCACAAATTTACTTTCAAATTCAGTCTCGGTGATTGACGGTAAAACAAACAGTTTGGTCACAAACATCCCAGTGCAAAGCGGTCCATGGGGAATTGTTGCAAACCCCACAACCAATCGCATTTATGTTGCAAATAGTCTCTCAAACTCGGTTTCAGTCATAGATGGTTCTAGCAATAGCGTAATTGACACAATACATGCCGATGGTGGTCCATGGGGAATTGCGGTCAATCCTGTGACTAATCTAGTATATGTAAGTCACTGGGGAGCAGGTTTAGTTTCAGTGATAAATGGAACTGACAATCATATGCTAGTAGACATACCAACCAATGCTGGCTCGTGGGGAATAGTAACAAATCCTCTAACAAACAAGATCTTCCAGACAAACGAACAGACGGGAGAAATTTTTGAAATAGATGGAAATACGAATACTGTCATAAATAAATTCAATTCAGGCATTGCTGCTCAATACCTAGCGATAAATCCAATAACAAACAAACTCTATGTGTCAAGCCTGTTTTCAAACAATCTTGAAGTAATCGATATTCCTACCGCAAACACCGACCAACCACCCTCATCAAACTATACGGGCCAATTGCCAAGCTATGCAAATATGACTAATGCAATAAAGATTACACCAAAACAGCTTGCCAATTTGATTGGAAACAATACTAATCTGAATATGACTCCAGAACAACTGTCAGAAATGATGGGTAATAGTACGAATCTGAATATGAGTCCAGAACAGTTGTCAAAGATTCTTGGAAACGACTCTGCGTTGTCAAAATACCTCAACAGTACAACGCTACAAGACTCAGAAATGAATATGACTCCAGAACAACTGTCAGAAATGATGGGCAATAGTACGAATCTGAATATGACTCCAGAACAGTTGTCAAAGGTTCTAGGGGATAATGCCACACTTGATCTAACTCCCAACGCATTACAAGAATTTTTGAATAACAAGGCAATGGGAAATTTTAATGCCAGTATCTCGTTTTCCCCGGATGAATTAGCAAATCTGACCAAATCTTTGGACAGTATCAGAGAAAATAACTTCACAGGCATTAATCAGACGGGTTTTAACGATACACTTCTGCACGTAATATGTATTGTCAGGTCAGGCGAGTTGAGCAAGCTTTTTGATAGCATGTCAATACCATTATCAAGCTGTCAAATTAAAGAGTAGATTTACAAAATCAGTGAAATAGAAAGCTCATCACATCCAAACAATCACGTATTTTTAAACTACTCTTGCATAGTTTCTGGATGGATGATAAATTTTACAATCATTCATTGTGGATGATCATATGAGTCAGGATAATGAAAAAACACAAATTCAGTTGAATGTGATGACTATGATACTGGAGAAGGAATTGTCTTCAGTGGGATTATTGACAGACTTTAATTTGGTCCAATCACAAACATCAACCAAGATTGAAAGATGTCTACCAGAAATTACACTCTATGAACAAATTATAAAAAAATCACTGCTCAAAGAGATAAAAAAACAACATGGGTTCGACAAAGTATTTTTTGGCCTTGTGAATTTTCACTATAACTCAAAAAAATACTCAAAAGCATTAGAACTTTTAGATTTTATGCTGCTAGTCATTCCTAGTAATTTCAAGATTCATTATAGTAGAGGGATATTGTATGAATTTTTAGAGCAACCAGAAAAAGCACTAGGATGCTATGAGGCAGTATTGAAGATAAAACCAGACCACGTGTCTGCATTATATAAGAAGAGTCTACTCGATACGCGATTTAGAAAACAAGACGAGGCAGTGATATCATTGGACAGACTAATCATGTTGGATCCAAAAAACTCGATTGCACAGTATGACAAGGCAATCATCCTGCTTGAAAAGAATGATTTTGAAGAGGCAATAACATGTTTTGACAAGGTACTTGACACAAACCCAAGACATATTGAAGCATTATATCACAAAGGTATCGCATTAGAGATTTTATCACAATATCGTGATTCACTAGAATACTATGAGGCAGTATTGAAGATAAAACCAGACCACGTGTCTGCATTACATAATGAAAAAATGCTCTGTGATAAGATGTGCCATAACAATTGTTCGCCTGAAGTGTTGGACAGAATAATTGAGATAAACCCAAGACATGTGTTGGCCCAGTACAACAAGGGAATACTACATCTTAAAACAGAACGATGTAAAGAGGCAATAACATGTTTTGACAAGGTACTTGACACAAACCCAAGACACTTGTCTGCACTATACAACAAGGGAATTGCCCTAGAAGCATTGTCAAGATTTGAGGAGGCGTTGAAGTGTTATGAAACAATACTGGAGACAAGACCAGATCATGTATCCGCATTATACAACAAGAGTGTGCTGGATGCAAGGACTGGAAGATATGACCAAGCAATAACATCGCTGGATAGACTAGTCATGATAAACCCAAGACATGTGTTGGCATTGTTTGACAAGAGTGTACTATTACTTGAGGTGAATCAATTCCAAGAGGCAATTACATACTTGAACAAGGTCTTAGAGATAAATCCAGTACACTTGTCTGCACTATACAACAAGGGAGTTGCTCTGGAAGCATTGTCAAGATTTGAGGAGGCGTTGAAGTGCTACGAGTTGGTGGTAAATATCAAACCAGATCATGCATCTGCGTTATCACACAGAAAATCATTATTTGATAAATTAGGATTATACAGTAAAGGCATGATGCTATCTGAAATGGGTCAGTTTGAAGAAGCAATTGTGTGTTTTAATGGCATATTGGATTCTTATCCAAAATATATGCCCGCACTATACAATAAGGGAATTGCGTCAGAATCATTGTCAGATTTTGATGAAGCCCTAACATGTTACCAATCAATAATAAATCAAAATCCACAGTACAAAGAAGTAGTCTTGCAAGCAGGAAGAATTTTGGCCTCTTTAGAAAGACATGATGAAGCCATAAAACACTATGATTTGGTTTTAAAATCAAACCCAAATAACACTAGTGCACTATATTACAAATCATTTAGTACACTCAAACAAGGAAAAGAGGAAGAACTAATACCATTGATCGAGCACATGGTTTCGTTAGATTCAAGATATGTCACATTCTTGCAAAATGAAACAGATTTTGAGAAATACTTGAAGATGTAATAGACTAGAATTGGTGTGACATA
>JARCRW010000096.1 GCA_029850515.1 Nitrosotalea sp.
CAAGAATACTTAATTCTAATTTTGTTAAAATGACATTTCCGGTTTTTAGTGCATTGTATGATGCCTCTACTCAATACTTTGGCGATGACAATGATGCCAAGAAAAAAACTGATATCATTGATGGCCACATAATAGCAATTGATCTAAGTGAACCGATGGATAGAATAATGGACAAGGACGAAGATGTAGAATTTTTGGATGATTACAAGCTGATGAATCCGTACATCCTAAAACTTGCTAGAGACAAGATTTCTGTTGGAGGTAAGGAAGTATTGGAAGAATTTGAAAGAGGCTTCAAAGATGCAAGGGTGGGCCAATACATAGATTTTAAATTAAAAATGAATCCTAAAAGCATATCCGAAGAAGAGATGATTCAATGTTACAAAAAATATAGGGCGGTGATGGGAACTGCTGGAAAGAACATGACTCTGGCAAGATTCCCACTTGGAGAAATTTTTTATCTTGGAATGGCAAAAGCTGCAGAATCTGTTGGGTGTGGAAATGAAATTGAGGATTCTATAAAAAATAAATTTGTTAAAGTTCCTTCATGGCCTCTCTATTACACATTTCTTACAGGCGATGTTCAAAAAGGATTTGATTTTACCATGAAAAAGAGTGATATTTATCTAGGAGAGGCAAGACTTGCTCTAGAATTATTACCTGAGAATTTCTCGCACAAGGATTTTCTTGAGTTTCTCTTTCTGACTGTAGAACATTACAACATGTATTGGTTTAACCAACTTTCAAAAGAAAAAATGTGGAAAGAATTCCAATCAAAGATTCCTAAATGATTTGATATGATGTGGTCTGAGAAATATAGGCCAAAGAACCTGCTTGAGATGGTTGGAAATGAAGAAGCAAAAGAGTCCTTTGTAAAGTGGCTTGGCAAATGGATCAAAGGAACAAAACCCCTTCTATTGATTGGTCCGCCTGGTATAGGAAAAACAACCATGGCTATGTTGGGAGCAAAGCAGTTTGGCTATGATCTAATTGGCATGAATGCAAGTGATGTAAGAAGTAAACAGAAAATTCAAGAAATTCTCAACCCAATTCTTGGTAATCGTAGCGTACTTGGAAATCCAATGATCTTCATTGATGAAGTAGATGGAATACACGGAAGAGCTGATTTTGGTGGTGTCGATGCACTAGTTGACATACTAAAGGAATCCACTATACCGATAATCCTCGCAGCAAATTCTGACTCGTCTGACAAGATGAAAGCCATAAAAAAAGTCACAACCACTGTAAGACTCAGACCTCTTCCTCCTAGATTGATGAGATTATACATTGAAGAAATTCTGAAACGTGAAGGTGCATCAATAAAAATTGGTAACATGATAAAAATGATCATTGATTCACGTGGTGATATTAGATCTATTCTAAATTCTGCTCAGGTACTATCTGGAGGATTTGAACCTCAACTTGACAAGTCATATGGAACAAGCGATGTGGAAGAATCTGTAAATCTGTTTTTCAATGCCAAATCTCCTGAAGAAGCTAAGGTAATACTTTATTCCTTGAGGATTGATCCTAGGGAAAAGATTAATGCATTTTACTCGAGTATAATAACAAGTTCTCTACCTATAACTGTGCTCAAGGAAATGCTGGATGTCTTGTCTGAAGCTGACATGTTGTATGGAAAAATAATGAGAAAACAGGAATGGCGACTCTTACGATATCTAGACGGTATTTTATTGACATTGTACAAACCAGGAATGGCAATAAAATATTCTAAATTTAACCTTCCATGGCCTACCCTTAATAGAATAAGATGGGATGGCATGGCAATCAAGGGATTGACTGGAAGTCTTGCAAGACAAATGCACGTATCACGTAGTACGTTTTCAACTTTTTATCTTCCGTACCTTCTCTATTGTATAAAAAACAAGTCTATTGAAATGGATCTAAACGAGACTGATAATGCGATTGTCCAAAAGGAGCTGGTTTTGACAAAATGAGCTGGCGTACAATACCTATGAAATTTCCTGGAACATGTATTGTTTGTAATAAGAAGATTGAAGTCAATGAAGTAGCTCTGTGGGCCAAGGGATTGGGAGTAAAACATCAATCTTGTGCTGAAGTGAAACAACTAAAATGCATAGTTTGTGGGGGCTCTGCAGGATGTCCTGATTGTGAGTTTGCAGATAACTGTGATCTGGACAAAGTCTCCCAGATGTGCATATGCAAGAAATGCAGTGAAGCAAAAGATGCTTTTTCACTATATCAAATTTCTGTATTAAAACGATATCCGATGTTGAATCTTAAACAATAAACAAGATCTATTCTGGCTAGAATTCAAGGCATACTGTAAAACCTTAAAATCTAACCCCTGAGATTGAAAAACAAATGACAAAGCCCACAACCAAGATAACTCCATTAGATCCAGCTTTTCATGGAGAGTCTAACTATGAGGTGGGACTGGAGGCGCTTCTTGTGGAAAAGAGAAATTTGATTGCAAAAACAGAGGCAGAACCACAAGCCACAAAGGAAACAATACAGTCTGTAAGGGAAGAACTCCAAATTATAGAAGGATTGTGGGAAAATTACCATATAGGAATGAATGTTTTCCGTAATGCAAAAGGCGGCCGAGATGGTATTAGAGAAGTTAAAACTGATTAAATTAATATAGGTTGTAAATAGCCTCTAATTCGAATCATGCACTCTGAAAAGATAAAAAATTTTTTACATAAAAGGCGACAAGCAGAGCAAAGTGGTGGGGAAGAAAGAATTCAAGGTCAGCATGAAAAGGGTAAGCTTACTGCCCGAGAACGAATCGATCTATTGCTTGATGAAGGAAGCTTTACAGAAATCGATGCCATGACAACTCATCATTATTATGAATTTGACATGCAGAACAAAAAATTCTTTGGAGATGGAGTAGTGACAGGATATGGGACTATACATGGAAAACAAGTTTTTCTTTTTGCTTATGATTTTACAGTTCTTGGCGGAACACTAAGTGAGATGGGAGCCAAGAAAATTACAAAAATTATGGATCATGCGGTCAAAGTTGGATGTCCTGTAATTGGAATAATTGATTCAGGTGGAGCAAGAATTCAAGAAGGAATACTAAGTCTTGATGGCTTTGCTAGTATATTCTATCATAATCAACTTGCATCTGGGGTAGTTCCTCAAATTACTATTAGTGTTGGGCCATCAGCAGGAGGAGCGGTATATTCGCCTGCAATGACAGACTTTGTAATCATGGCTGACAAAATTGCTACCATGTTTGTAACAGGTCCAGAGGTTGTCAAGACAGTGCTTGGAGAAGAAGTATCTTTTGATGAGCTTGGAGGTGCAATGTCACATGGAAGAAACAGTGGTGTAGCACACTTTGTAGGAAAAAATGAGTATCACTGTATGGATATTGTCAAGACACTCTTGTCATACATCCCTCAGAACAGTACAGAGGAAGCACCTGTTGTAGAAACTGGCGATGATCCAAATAGACTAGACAACAATCTCATAAATATAATTCCAGAAAATCCTCTACAACCATATGACATGAAAGAAATCATATCCTCCATAGTTGATAACCATGTGTTCTTTGAGATACACGAATTATTTGCACCAAATGTGGTGGTTGGATTTGCAAGACTTCATGGAAAAACTATAGGAATTGTTGCAAATCAGCCAATGGTGTTGGCAGGAGCACTGGATATTGATTCATCTAACAAGGCATCTAGATTCATCAGGTTCTGTGATTGCTATAATATTCCAATTATCACACTAGTCGATACTCCAGGATATATGCCTGGAACTCAACAGGAACATGCTGGAATTATCCGTCATGGAAGTAAACTCTTGTATGCTTATTGTGAAGCTACAGTGCCGAAAATTACACTCATCATAGGGAAAGCGTATGGTGGAGCCTACATCGCAATGGCAAGCAAGAATCTTGGAACCGATGTCAATTATGCTTGGCCTACTGCACAGATAGCTGTGCTTGGTTCTGAGGCAGCTGTGAGAATCATGAATAGAAAAGAACTTGATTCTGCAAAAGATCCCACCGTATTGAAAAAACAACTTGTTGATAATTTCACAGAAAAATTTGCTAATCCTTATGTAGCTGCATCATACGGCACAATTGATTCTGTGATTGATCCTGCTGAAACACGACCAGCTCTAATTCGTGCCTTGGATGCATTGACAAATAAGAGGGAAAGAAGAGTTCCAAGAAAACATGGGAACATTAATCTCTAGAACGATATGATAAAGAAAATTTTAATCTCAAACAGAGGCGAAATTGCAATCCGTGTCATCAAGACATGTAATGCATTAGGAATAAAATCAGTGGCGGTTTATTCAGATGAGGACGTAAATTCAAGACACGTCAAGATGGCTAGTGAGGCATATCATATAGGTCCTGCATCTCCTGCACAGAGCTATTTGAACATGGAAAAAATAGTAGAGACTGCAATTAGCTCTGGTGCTGATGCAATTCATCCGGGATATGGATTTCTTTCGGAAAATGCAGACTTTGCAGATCTCTGCGAGAAAAAAAATCTCAATTTCATAGGACCTTCTGGCAAATCAATGAGACTCTGTGGCGATAAAATGGAGTGCAAAGGAGCAATGATGAAGGCCAAAGTTCCAATCGTACCTGGGAGTCCAGGAATTGTTGAAGAAGTTGAAAAAGCATTGAACATTGCACACGACATTGGATATCCTGTTCTACTAAAGTCAGTTTTTGGCGGAGGTGGTAGAGGAATTAGACTAGTACACAATGAACAAGAATTGAGACAAGCCTTTGAAATTGCTTCTGGTGAATCTAAAGCAGCATTTGGCAAATCTGCATTATTTGTTGAGAAATTTCTTCCAAAAATAAGGCATATTGAACTTCAGTTAGCACGTGACAAGCATGGAAATGCAATACATATCTTTGAGCGAGAGTGTTCTATTCAAAGAAGACACCAAAAACTCATCGAAATGTCTCCATCTCCAGTAGTTGATCAAAAAACACGTGATCAAATAGGAGAGCTAGCAGTAAATGCCGCAATTGCTGTTGATTATCATAATGCTGGAACTGCAGAGTTTCTAAGATTGGATGATGGAACATTTTATTTTATAGAAATAAACGCAAGATTACAAGTTGAACATCCAGTAACTGAGCTAGTTTCAGGTCTTGATCTTGTCAAGTTACAGATTGATATTGCAAACGGAGAAGAAATTCCTTTCAAACAAAAAGATCTCAAAGTAAATGGTTGTTCCATAGAATGTAGAATAAATGCAGAAGATACATTTCTAGACTTTGCACCATCGACTGGAAAAATATGGGATGTTAATATTCCATCAGGCCCCGGAGTGCGGGTGGACACCTATCTCTATCCTGGTTGTACTGTGTCGCCTTACTATGATTCACTTATGGGTAAGCTTATCACATGGGGACAAAACTTTGAAGAAGCTAGACAAAGAATGACACTTGCACTATCTGATTTCTACATTGAAGGTGTCGAAACTGCTATACCATTGTACAAGACCATACTGAACAGCAAGGAATTCATCAATGGTGACTTGTCTACAGACTTTCTTGATAGATTCAAGATACTTGACAGGTTACAGAATGATTTGAAAAATGAGGCATCACAAAAATCAGAAGCTGCACTAGCTGCAACACTCATACATTCAGAATTTCTCAAAAACAAGATAAAACCGCGCAAAGAGCATAACGTTAGATGGAAAACACAAGTGGACAGACATTGATATGAAATTCAAACTAGAAAATACGGGTGAAAACTTGGATGGAGAAATTGTCAAGTCCCTTGGGAATAACGAGTTCGTACTACAAATCAAAGGAAAAGAACATGATCTCAAAATCATAACTATGACCCATGATAAGGTCGAGTTTTTGCTAGACAGTGTTTATCATATTACAAAATATCTTGAAAACAGTACTAATAAAATTACACTTGTAGTTGATGGTGTAAAACTAACATTTAACAAACGTCCTGAAATGGACAAAATTGTTTACAAAAACTCTGGAGCTGATTCTACCTCTGACTCTCAAATAAATCTAAAAAGCCAGATTCCTGGCAGAGTTGTATCAATAAATGTGGCTGCTGGGGATAATGTCAAGAAAGGAGATATAGTTTGTGTTTTGGAGTCTATGAAAATGCAAATTTCCATCAAGTCTCATAAAGATGGTGTTGTCAAAGCCATAAAAATGAAACAGGGTTCATCTGTTGCAAAAAATGATGTACTTGCAGAGATCGAATAAATATTTTTAAAAATTGTTGACAAGGCATTTCATATTTATTGCTGAACAAAATTTGTTAATAATTTTGAATTTTTTTTAATCTGCGAGATATCTCTAGAATTAACTATGTTTGGTGTTATATTTTGTTATGATGAACTTTCCATCGAATATGGAACTATTTGTAATGGTTACTTCTTTGTTTTCATCTAGGATAGTTGTAAATTCTGGAGTTATCTTGGTGATAATTCCGGAATATTTATCTGATGAACTTTTCAGTTCAATCTTGTCTCCTTCATCGTATGGTAGTCGATCATTTAATGGAATTTCTTTCATGATTCGGATATTGCCTTGTATTATTGCGTTATTTGGAACCACATATTCTGTACCATGATCTGTGATTATCTTTGTATACATCATGTTGATTTCCTCAACTTTTCCATGTATGTTGTCATTTACTATCGTGATTGAATCACCAATCTTGGCTGGAAATGTAGTAAGCATCAATCCTCCTGAGAATATGTTGCCTACTATTGTTGACATTCCAATGCCGATAATAATTGCTGCAACTCCTCCTCCAACTAGGATCTCCTGCGGTTCTATATTCCACTGGTATAGCAAAGATATGCTTGCCATCAGAGATATCACTATTATGGCAAAAAATGAAACGCTTGCAGAGAACTGTGCTGGCATCTTATTTGAAAATCTTTTGAGAGCACGTCTGATGGCAGTAATGATTACTAACACAAGTGTTATGGTGACAATTGTCTTTGCTATCTGAATGTGTATGTGTTGTAACCCCATTGCGGGTGCAACAAATATTTCAAAAATAGATGAACTAACCCAAGCTATTATTGCTATAGCTATTGCCTTTATTGTTAGATTAGTAAATTCATGTTTTAGAGATTTTTGTTTTAATTCATGTGACTGCAGTATTGATATGTTGTCTTTGTAATCATTTTGTTTTGGAACAGTCATCTGATCCTAATGTCGTTCTTAATATTTAGATTTTGGTAATTTCTAGTACCTCTAATTGATACATAACATATTTTAAAAATAAATTAAAAGAGATTTCACTTTATTTCTTGAGAAAGTTCATGATCTCTTGATAGTTTGGTTCTATCAATGGATTATCTGAAACCCATTTGTAGACTATGTTTCCACCTTCATCTACTATGAACACAGATCTTTTTGCTGCATCATATCCCTTTACGTGCAACAAGTCAGGCATTAAAATATCATAATCTCTTATTGTCTGACTCTTGTAGTCTCCAAGTATTGGAAAATTAAGATGTTGAGATTCTGCAAATGCTTTATTTGCAAATGGACCATCATTACTAATTCCTATTACTTGAGCACCAAGTTTTGATATCTGATCCCATTCGTCTCTGAAAGTGCACATTTCCTTTGTACATACAGGAGAACTTGCCGCTACAAAAAATGACAAGACTACTTTTTTTCCTTTAAAGTCATCTAGGCTTTGCATTTTTAATTCTGTATCTACTAGAGTGAAAGGCGGTGCCTTTTGTCCAACATTTACCATGGAGTAGGTTTTGGTATTGTCATATATCAATCATTTTAGAAATTAAAGTGGTTGAAATCCATTCATATGTAAAATTGAAGATATTATTCATTTTCAACAAAATTGTTGAAAAATTTGTTGGCAATGAAAATTATGATCGTATAATGTGCATAGATTTTTATACTCTCCGACTGGCTTGTTAGCTACTTTGGTAGGAGAAGCTGCTAGTAGTTTCAGTCCAATCTTATTGTTATTCACATTTGCAATTGTGGCAACAGGGCCAACCCTGATTCTTTCTAGAATGATTGCACCAAGACGTACTCCTAACCCAGTCAAGTTTTTGCCAATGGAATCTGGCCAAGTCCCCCAAGGCGAGGGACGTACCCACTTTATGATGCAGTATTATTCATTTGTCTTGATGTTTGTTGTATTTGATGTTGCATCGATCTTTTTGTATGCTTGGGGAAGCAGTATTCTTGATTTGCCAAAGTCTGCAACCCTTCCAATAATAGGATTTCTTGCAATAATTTTTGCGGCATTTGCCTTTGCATTGTATCAAGCAGGGAGGAAAGACATTTGGTAACTTTTAAATCAAATATAGCAAAGATTCGGGATGGGGAAGAATAATGATAAAAGAATTACTCAATCAAGATACTGCACCACATGCTACTAATGTTCTAGTTGGAAAGCTCGGTGATATTCTTATCAGGGCAGTGGGAAAACCGTTTGATATGGCTATCAACTGGGGTAGAATCTACTCTCTGTGGCCAGTACACCTTGAGACTGCATGCTGTAGTGTGGAATTTGGTGCTGCCTCTAGTCCTAGATATGATGTTGAAAGATTTGGTATTATCGAAGCATTTGGTTCTCTCCGACAATGTGATCTTATTGTTGTAATGGGAACAATTACTAGAAAAATGGCTCCTAGATTGAGAATGGTCTATGATCAGATGCCTGATCCAAAATATGTCATAGCAATGGGAGCGTGTGCAATAACTGGAGGATTATACTTTGACTCGTATAATGTACTACCTGGAATTGATGGGATTCTTCCAGTTGACGTTTATGTTCCTGGATGTCCACCAAGACCTGAAACACTAATTCAAGGAGCTATGCTACTTCAAGAAAAAATAAAACGGACGAAGGCTAAATAACAATGAGCTCTGGAACTGAAAAGGATATAGAAGTTAAAGATACTACAGAGGAACATTCTGACAATTCTGAAAATACCGCCAAGTCAGATTCAATGTCAAAAGGTGAGGCAAAAAAGTTCTATGAAGAAAAAGGATTAGACTTGTCTCCAGATGTTCCTGTTAAGCCAAAACCAGTTCCAATATTTGAAAAATCCTTGGCAGATAAAATTTCATCAAAGTTTGGAGATAAAATACGTGTAGACTATGTAAGAGCTGACAGAATTAGGGTGACTACTAAAAGAGAAGACATAGTAGATGTTGCTAAATTTATACGAGATGAACTAAAGTATGATCATGCAGAGTCTGTATCCGGAGTTGACTATCCGGATTCAAGTGAAATTGAAGTTATTTATCATCTAGGATCTTATACTGATGAAAAACTTGGAAGACAAATTTTTGCACTTGCAACCCGAGTTCCAAGAGAAGATATTCCAAATCCAGGTTCTGATACAACAAGAACTCCGTCATTGCGTGATGTGTTTTATAGCGTGGAATTTCATGAAAGAGAGTGTTTTGAAATGTTTGGTGTCTACTTTGAAGGTCATCCTGATATGAGAAGATTACTTTTACCAGAAGATTGGGCAGATATACCACCATTTAGAAAAGATTTCAAGATAAAGGGACGATGAGATGACAACACAACTACCTCCTGGAATGCATCTTGAGACAGTGGACGATAAAATAATGACACTTAACGTAGGTCCTCAACATCCTGGTTCTGGACATATGAGATTAATTATCAAAGTCGATGGTGATTACATTGTTTCTTGTGATCCTGATCCTGGTTATGTACATCGAGGAGAAGAAAAAATGGCTGAATATAGAAATTATATTCAAAACATTCCTCATCTTGAAAGACCTGTAATACACGATTCTTCCAACATTTTGTATCCATATTGTCTTGGGGTGGAAGAGTTATTGGGAATTGAAGTTCCAGAACGCGCAAAATACATCCGAGTCATTGCAGCAGAACTGAATCGTTGCATCTATATTTTATACTGGTTAGCCATCTATGGAATATTTTTAGGTCACTCTACTATGTTCATGTGGCCTGCAGGTGACAGAGAACTTTTCATTGATCTTTTAGAAGCAATGTCAGGTGCTAGAGTAACTCATGCATATCTAGTACCTGGCGGAGTACGAAACGATTTACCATCTAACTTTGAGGAGAGATGCTTACGTCAAGTTGAATATTTTGAAAAAAGACTCAAAGAATATGAAGCCATATTCTATCAGAATCCTCTCTTGAAGGCAAGAACAGAGGGAAGTGGAATACTATCAAGAACTGACGCTATCCGACTTGGTACTACTGGTTCTGTACTCAGAGCATCTGGTGTTGATTTTGATGTAAGGAAAAAAGAACCATATGATGTCTATGAAAACCTAGACTTTCAAACAATAGTTATGAAAGAAGGTGATTCGTATGCAAGATCTCGTGTGCCTTATCTTGAGATGTTTGAAAGCTGTAGAATAATAAGAGATGCATTAAAAAAGATGCCAAAATCCGGTTCTGTGCGTACGAAATTAAAACCAAATCCAAAAGGGGGCAATGATGAAGTTTATCGTAGAGTAGAATCTGGAAGAGGTGCAATTGGATATTACATTGTATCTAACAACAGGCCTGAACCTTATAGAGTGAAGATAAGCGTTGGCTCGTTTAGAAATTTGATTTGCATGCCATATTTGTTAAAAGGCGAAAAACTAGGTAATATGCCGGCAGTTTATTGGGGTCTTAATTACTGGCCTGTGGAGGCAGATAGATAAATGTCAACTATTGCACCGCAGTTTAGGTTAAGCCGATTCATAGGTTCCTTATTTGATCTGATATTCTGGGTCATTCTGATCTTCAGTCTGGTTGGATTACCAATAGTCTTTATCGTCTTGTTTTACATCAAGCTGCCCGTAATCAACAACCAACTGATGACACCTTATTTGGCAATGACCTGGATGGCAGATCCATCACGTACTTTGCCGATTGTCAAGAGCTTTATGCATACTACTATCTTCAAAGTTATGGCATTTCCAGGATTTGGATTTGCTGCTCTGCTTGCAGCTGCAACAATATTTGTTGAAAGAAAATTCCTTGCAAAAATGCAACTCCGAGTTGGTCCACTCTATTGTGGAAAAATAGAGGGAATATTGCAACTGATGGGTGATGGCTTTAAGCTAATGAGCAAAGAAATCATCATTCCTGCAAAAGCTGACAAGCCAATCTTCTGGCTAGGTCCATTGTTATTTGTTGGCGCTGCTGGTGCCTTCGTTTCTCTTATTCCTGTTGCTCCTGGATGGGTAGTTGCAAACCCCAACGTTGGACTTTTAGCAGTATTTGCAGTCATTGGTTTCTTCCCAATAATTGCGGTACTTACTGCATGGGCAGCAAATAGTAAATGGACATTCATTGGCGGTCTTAGGGCACTCCATCAAATGGTTGCTTTTGAAATTCCGTTGATACTTTCGCTTCTCGGAGTAGTAATACTCTCTGGAAGTTTGAATCTTTCACAAATCGTAGAGTCACAAGAACACTTTTGGTGGATAGCTTTTCTTCCAATTGGTGCCATAGTATTTTTCATTACAATATTGGCAGAACTTGAAAGAGTCCCATTTGATCTTCCTGAAGCAGAAAGTGAGATAGTTGCAGGATGGCTAACAGAGTTCTCAGGAATGATGTATGGATTAATTCAACTTGGAACCTATTTGAAATTATATGCATTTGCAGGATTGTTTGTAGTATTATTCCTTGGCGGTTGGAATGGTCCAATGGTTTGGCCGCCATTCCCACAGGATATAATAACTCAAGGAATTACAATTGGCCCTGTAACTGCCAAATTCCCTGGATTGCCACTCTTTGATCAGGATATGCTCAATGGTACACTGTGGTTTGTGATCAAGACTGTAGGGGTAATACTCTTAATTCTGTTACCGCGCGGAGTTTTCCCACGAGTTAGAATAGATATGATATTGCACACTGGTTGGTACAAACTAATTGGTCTTGCATTCATTAACATCTTTATAGCTCTCGGATTGCTATACGCAGGTGTCTTGGGACCGGGAGGATTGTTGCAATGAGTAATGTAATTGGAATAATACGTGCACTAAATTCCGGTGTAAAACATCTTGCGGTAAAACGATTTACGTTACGCTATCCTGAACAGAAATTAAAATTTGTAGGTGATGGCTTTCAATTCAATCCAGAAACTGGAGTAGGAATTGCTGGGTTAAGAGGAAGGCACATACTATTCCATGAGCACTGTACTGGTTGTCAGCTTTGCTCGGTAGCATGTGAGGGGATAGCAGAGGCCATAAGCATGGTCAAGGTTCATGAGACGTGGAAGCATAACAAGAAAGCCATAATGCCCCAGATAGATTACGGCAAATGCGTATTCTGTGGCTTGTGTGTTGATGCATGTCCATTTTATGCACTCTACATGACCAACGACTACGAGCTTTCTTCCTTTACAAAATCTGCTCTAATTTACACCCCTGCCCAACTTGCCATAAAGCCAAAGATTTCGCAAGATGTTGAAATAAAGATCGATGACAGGGGTGCTTCACATGGTTGACTCGGTATTTCTAGCTCTATCTGTTCTAACAATTGGTTCTGCAATTGCAGCACTTGAAATACGCTCTTTGATATATGGCTCAATTGCATTGATGCTTACATTATCTGGCGTTGCCGGATTCTTCCTGCTTTTAGATGCACCATTTGTAGCAATGTTCCAACTTTCAGTTTACGTGGGTTCAATTGCAGTTCTTATATTATTCACAGTCATGTTGGTAAGACGAGAACTTATTTTCAATAAGGTCGAAGACAAACGCCGAAGGTATGCTGGTATTGGATTGATGATTGTGCTCATGTTGGGCATAGGAACAATAATTATTGGTTCTGGTCTGAAAACAATGGATACAAATTCGCCTGCAGTAGATTACAAAAAGATAGGAGAAGACTTTCTAACATATTATTCGCCTGCATTAATAGTGATGGCATTAATTTTGGCATCATCAATTATCGGGGCAATGACACTAGCAAGAAGGGAGGATGTTATAGATGGCCAACGCGCTGATTGATTTTATTCTAGTTTCAGTGGCATTGCTTGCCATTGGAATCTATGGAATGGCAGTAAAGAGAAACGCAATACGTATGCTTTTTGGCATAGAGATGATTGTCAATTCTGCCAATCTCAACTTGGTGGCATTTTCGAGATACATACCAAATAGCCAAGGACAAACATTTGCTCTCTTCTCCATAGCCATAGCAGCAGCAGAAGTTGCAGTCGGACTGGCACTTGTGATTGTGGCATATAGGATGTACAGAAACATTGACATTGCAGACTTTAGGAGCTTGAAAGGGTAATGCAATTCGTACTATTGCAGGCTCTGTTATTGCCACTATTGCTCTCTCCAGTTGCATATTATATTGGACGCAAGTCTGGGCCTACTGCGGCAGCATTGTTTAGTTTTGGGTTGCTGTTGTATTGCACTGTACTAGTCATTGTTCCGGTGCTTTCAGGAAGTTATGAAGAACATTACAAATGGACTCAGCTATTTGGAGAATTTGGGTTATTGCTTGACGGCCTTGCTTCTCCGTTTGCAATCATGATATATCTCATATCAACGGTATTGGCGCTTTTCTCAAAACCGTATATGGTTTCCAGAATTACTACAATGTTTGAAGAACGAATGAATTCTGAAAAACAACTGGTAGGAGGCGGTACTGAAATGATAGAATCTTCTTCTCTAAAAAGTCATCTTAATCATCAAATTGGAGCATACTATGCACTTTTCCTTGTAATGGCAATGGGTATGCTTGGAACCGTACTTGCAACCAACTTGATAGAATTTTATGTCTTCTTTGAGGTCATGCTTATTCCAGCATTCTTCATGCTAGCAATTTGGGGGTATGAATCAAGACGAAGAGTAGCGTTGCTATTCTTTTTCTGGACTCATGTTGGTGCTGTTATTCTTTTACTTGGTTTTCTTTCAATTGGTCTAAGCGTTGGTAGCTTCAATTATGCAGACATCAAAACACATGGTATACCGCCGCATATTCTTGCACTTGCAGCTGTTGCAATCATAGTTGGTCTTGCGGTAAAGATGGCAGCATTTGTAGTACACATGTGGTTGCCGCATGTGTACCGGGCTTCACCAACACCGCTTAACGCACTGTCCTCTGGAGCTATGTTGGGAGTTGGTGCATACGGATTCTTTAGATTGATAATAATGCTAATGCCTGCTCAATACGAACACTTTGCTCTGGCCTTGAATATTTGGGGCTTGGTAACTATGATCTACGGTGGAATAATGGCACTGGTGCAAGATGACATTAGAAAATTACTCGCTTACTCTAGTATTAGTCAAATGGGCTATATTTTATTTGGAATTGGTTCTGCTTCTGCACTTGGCCTTTCTGGTTCTGAACTGTTCTTTGTTTCTACCAGTCTAGGTAAAGTAATCTTGTTCATGATGGTCGGTGCAATAATTTTGCAAGTTGGAACTCGTAGCATAACAAAGATGGGAGGTCTTGCAGGAAAAATGCCGATAACAGCAGTTTGTGCAATGATTGGTGCCCTTACTCTTATGGGTATTCCACCAACTAGTGGATTTATGGCAGAGTGGACAATGTTTTATGGTGCACTCCAAACTGCAATTCAACAAGGCTCAATGATAAGAATGGTTACATTTGGTCTAGGTTTGGTTGCAACTGTAATTACAATGGCATACATACTATGGATGATAAAACGAGTCTTCTTTGGAAAACTTCCAGAACATCTGGAAAAAACAAAAGAAGCCAATTGGTATGTTACAGGCCCAATGATGGTCTTGGCAGGATTTAGTGTTGTTATTGGAATATATCCAGACATATTCTTTAACCAAATAATTCCTTTCATGAAGGGATTGGTGGGGATTTAGAAAATGACTATTTTACCTTTTGATTTCATTTCTGGATTGGGAGACCTTAGAGTATGGGCAATTTGGATACTGCCATTTATTGCAGCTGTTATAATACCAGCTGTTGGAAAAGCTTCCAAACGTGCAACTGGTTTTGTTGCAGTAGCATTTGCTCTTGCAAGTGCAATCTCTGCCATGACCCTTCTTCCAGCAGCTCTTGGTAATCATGAGATACACAACCAAATTCCTTGGATCTCATCCCTTGGACTCAAGGCTGGAGTTTTAGCTGATCCACTCGCGGTAATGATGAGCAATGTTGTTGCTTGGATTTCATTTTTGATATTTGTATATAGTACTGGATACATGAAAGGAGACAAGGATCTGACTAGGTTCTTCTTCTGGATGGCATTCTTCTTGGGTTCAATGCAGCTTATTGTTTTGTCTGATAACTTTTTGCAACTCTTCTTTGGTTGGGAAGGAGTAGGCCTTGCATCATATGCATTGGTAGGATTTTGGTATAAAGACAAGAAGAAGGATTATGTTGGAACAGAAGGGCGACATGTGCTTGGTCTTATAGACTATTATTCTCCGACTCATTCGGGAATGAAGGCATTCATCATGACCAAGGTTGGTGATATCATGATGCTGGCTGGCATGTTCCTAATCTTTGCATTTGCGGGTACTTTTGGATTTAGGGAGTTAACTGAAAATACTAGCTGGGCAACTGCCATGTCTGCACAGCACTTGTTGATTCCAGCTGCTGTCTTGTTGTTTGGTGGTGCAATAGGAAAATCTGCACAATTTCCACTAAATGAATGGCTACTTGAAGCAATGACAGGACCTACTGCGGTTTCAGCACTCATTCATGCTGCAACAATGGTAAAGGCTGGTGTATTTTTGGTAGCAAGATTAGCTCCTCTATTCTTTGCATTGGCTGCAATTGGAATCAATATGGATCAATTCTTTGAGGTAATAGCATGGGTTGGAGCAATAACTGCACTTCTTCTTGCCACGCAAGGAATGGTACATCCAGAAATAAAGAAAGTTCTTGCATACTCTACTGGTTCTCAGATAGGATACATGATGATGGCTCTTGGCGTTGCTGGTCTTTCAAAACAATTTGTTGATGGCTATACAGCTGGATTCTTCCATCTGATCTCACATGCCATGTTCAAGGCATCGTTGTTCATGGCTGCGGGTTCTATATTGCATGTTGTAGGTTCTAG
The DNA here is from genome assembly GCA_029850515.1 of Nitrosotalea sp. Lineage (GTDB taxonomy): Archaea > Thermoproteota > Nitrososphaeria > Nitrososphaerales > Nitrosopumilaceae > Nitrosotalea. Next base: position 16,021 of record JARCRW010000096.1, read on the forward strand.
GTTTATGACAGATATGGGAGGTTTGAGAAAATACATGAAAAAGACCTATGTCTTCATGTGGGCAGCTGGTCTTGGCTTGATGGGAGCTCCATTTATCACAACAGGTTTCTGGAGTAAAGATGCCATATTTGCAGCAGTTTATCAATCAGGTAACACTTGGGCACTTCCATTATTTACAATTGCAGTAGTCACTGCAGTGATAACTGCATTCTATACAACCAGGATGATTGGATTAGTATTCTTTGGTAATAAAAGCAAGCATATTGAAGAATTAGAAAAGGAAGGACATCATATACACGAAGCTGGTCCTTCAATGTGGGTTCCATATGGAATACTTGCTGTATTGACAATTGGAGTGGGTGTACTGGGTCTTGCATTTGAACATCAGATACATGATCTTTTTGTTAACTACTTGGGTTCAACCTTTGGAATAAAGTCTGATGTTGGGGCTGTTGCAATGGGATCGCAACCATTACTTGGTGGATTCCTACAAGGTGTTAATCCTATAGCTCTTACGGCATCACTAGCTGCATTTGCCATTGGATTTGGATTAGGCTATGTCTTCTACATCGGAAGATTTGCTGATCCAGTTAAATTTGTAAATTCAAACATATTCTTTTACGCCATTCACAAATTCTTCCTAAACAGATGGTATCTCAATGCATTAATCTATTGGGGATTTGTGGTAGCCCCGCTATACATTGCAAGGGGTCTCTACAAGTACTTTGAGAACATTGTATTAGAGGGATTCAATGTGGTTCCAGAGAAGACTATGGCTGGTGGTGCAAGAATAATGCAGGCTACACAGACAGGAGTTTCTCAATCTTATCTTTACATCTTTGGGGTAGGTATACTAATCGTAGTATTCCTGTTGTTAATTTAGGAGATAGAAAATGATAGACTTTACATCAACACCAATCATGTTAACTTTGATACTTGGAGCAGTAGGAGTACTAATTCCAGTAATTAATGTAGCAAGAAAAGAAAAAGGTTCATCTGTTTATGGTGCCATAACTCTTGGTGCATTACTTGCAGCAATTGGATTTGTTGTCTATCAGATAATTACAAAACATGTAGCCCAGTCTGCAATTTTCTCGTCAAATGTTCTAGTTGATGACAAGTTTGGATCATTCTTTGCAATTGCAATGTTGATTGTTGGAATAATGACAACAGTTGGCTCGTTTAGCTATATGCGTAAAAGAGCCAATCCTGCAATATACTATTCATTAATTCTACTTTCGTCAGTTGGCATGATATTGATTGCATACTCTACTGATCTTGTAATGCTGTTCATTGCATGGGAACTCATGAGTATTCCAACATATGTCTTGGCTGGATATCTCAAAAAAGATCCCTCATCAAATGAAGCCGCAATCAAGTATTTCCTATTTGGCGCATTATCATCTGGAATCATAATCTATGGAATCTCAATTACATATGGTCTAACTGGTTCTACAAACATAGAACAGGTAATTGCTGGGTTCTCAAAGCTTGGACCTGACATGATGCCTCTTGCAATACTTGCTGTAGGCATGTTCATAGCCGGCTTTGGATTCAAAATAGGACTAGTCCCATTCCACATGTGGTTGCCTGATGCATACGAAGGTGCTCCTCCAACAATAGCTGCATTACTTGCAGCTGGTACAAAGAAAGCAGGTTTTGCTGCAGCCTTGAGAGTGATAATCATGGGTGCAATAGCACTCAATCTTCACTGGGCATTTGCACTTGCAGTCATTGCTATTGTGACCATGACTGTAGGAAACCTGGCCGCAATCAAACAAAGAAATCTCACAAGAATGCTGGCTTATTCCAGCATTGGACAAGCAGGATACATTCTGATTGGTCTAAGTGTAGCACCAATCTCACCAATTGGAATTCAGGCCTCGTTGTTCCATATCTTGAATCATTCTGTGATGAAGGCATCTACTTTCATTGCTGTTGCAGGAATAGTTACAACTCTTGGTGTTACTCATATTGAAAAGATAAAAGGTCTTGGCAAAAGAATGCCTATCACTGCATTAGGTCTTACGATTTCGTTACTTGCACTAGCTGGTGTACCACCACTTAATGGATTTTGGAGTAAACTAATGTTATTTGGTTCTGCAATAGATGCCGGTCATACTTTGTCATGGGCTCCATATCTTGCAGTGGCAGGAGTTCTTAACAGTGCACTCTCACTTGCTTACTATGGTTGGATAATTAGAAAAATGTACTTTGAAGAAGGAGAGTCAAACAAGAGACTGAAGGAACCAAAATCAGTAATTGCAGTTATGATATTCTCAATAATCTTCATAGTTGGAATAGGCATCTATCCAGATCCCGTTATAGAATTTGCAAAATCTGCTGTTCCTATTATGAGCGGATTACCAGCTATACACTAAGCATAGTCAAGTCTAGAAGACTTTCTAATCTTGTTCTTGCAGGACCATCATTAATTTTTCTTAATGCTGTCTTTGCTTTCTTGGAATAGTTGTTGAGCATGATATCCATCCGGTCAAACACAATACGCGGATCAGAGCTTTTCTTGATCAGTGTGTTGAATAACTTGTCCTCATTATTCCAGTCTTGTAAATCATCTCTAATTTGATACGCTATTCCCATGTTTTTGCCATATTCTGCAAGTGCCAAAATTTGTTCTTCTGTACCTCCGCCTAATATGGCTCCAATCTTTGCCGCTGCTTCAAATGCAGTAGCGGTCTTGTACTCCATCACCTTGACATAGTCATCAAAAGTAACATCTTCACTTGTCTCTAATCTAGTTTCGATCATTTCTCCCTCACTCATCATCATTGCAGTAATTGCAAGTTCTCTTCCTATCCTTGCATTATCCAGACGAGATGAAATATTCAAAATTAAACCTAAAACAAAATCTCCTGTTATAATGCTGGTGTTATACCCATACTTTATGTGAAAAGGATCCTTTCTTCTTCTTAGAATTTCATTATCGATGATGTCATCATGAATTACAGACTCGGTGTGCAATAGTTCTACCGCACATGATGCAGAATATGCATTTCCATCACACTTTCCTACACTTTCTGCAGATAAGATGAGAATTAATGGTCTTATTCTCTTACCGCCTTCCAAGGAATACTGCAATGGTTCAAAAAATTCTGAGGCAGAATATAGCTCTAATTCTTGTTTGATTGCATTGTCAACCTTGGCTATGTAATTTTCAAAGTCTTTTATGAGCGGATTTATTTCAAAATTCTTTCTATCCAAGAATTTACACTAGCAACCGTAACCACAGTTAGAATATTAATGCTTTTGAAAGGTGGTGCTCCAGCCGGGATTTTCATCATAAAGAATTTGAACCCGGGTCGTAGGATTGAAAGTCCCACATGCTTGACCGGTCTACACCACTGGAGCCCAAATTGCATCCTATTTTATATCCATAAAATCCTTTTGAAGCCATTCCAAAGATTTTTTTATTGCTGGAATTTGATAATTGTTATGAGTTCTCTTATTACAAGAATTGACAAGATAATTGAAGATCAGAGTTTGTTAAAGCACAAATTCTATGTAATGTGGAATGAAGGCAAGTTATCAATAGACGCTCTTAGCGGTTATTCAAAAGAATATTTTCAGCTAGTAAAATCCGTTCCCTCATTTGTAGGACAAGTGATGGAGAATAGTCCATCTGAGATCAAGAATAAAATTGCCTCGAATAGAGACGAGGAATTTGAACATATAGAACCATGGATAAAATTTGCAGTCGCATTAGGAGTATCACAAAATGAACTAAGGCAATATGCAGGCCTTGACTATACACAACAAGCCATTTCAAATCTTTCATGTCTAATGAATACATTTGAGGGCGGGGCTTCTGCGATGTATGCTTTGGAACAAGAAATACCGAAGATTAGCTTATCAAAAATAGATGGACTAAGAAAATTCTATGGTCTTTCAGATGATGACGCAATAGAATATTTCAGACTTCATGCAGAAGCTGACATACGACACGCTGCTCTCTGGAGAAAAATCTTGGAAAAAACTCCTGCATCTAGAGAAGATGAACTAGTGGAAATAGCTAGCAAATCATTGGCTGCTCAAAACCTCTTACTTGACAGCTGCTACAATGCTTACTGCTAATCTCTATACTATTTTATAGCGCATATCAATTTGCTCTTTCGTAGGGCCCATAACTCAGCTTGGTAGAGTAACCGGCTCATAACCGGTGAGCCAAGGGATCGAAGCCCTTTGGGCCCACTATTTGGTTTCTTCCAGTTTGTAACATTATCTCTGGTTACTGAATGTCTCTGTAATACTGATAAATAACAAATGAAAACACAGGAATAAAATTTTTCATTGTATCATACTAATTTTAAAATAAGCAGCAAATTATCTTCATTTGGCCGCAATGAAGAATCAGAGTTATAACTGACACGATGATGTAAAGGCATTTGTCTGAGCTGCCTCTCTTTTGAAAATAATTTGATAAGTTTTATACAAAAAATATCTACATGAAATTTTATAGAGTATATATAAAGCGCGTATTTAAACACCGAAATGCCTCAAACAAAACCTATTGTAAGCATAGAAAATGTTGTGGCCTCGGCTTCAGTTGATCAAAGAATTGATCTTAATGTAATAACTCAAACATTTCCTGATGTTGAGTATCATCCTGATCAATTTCCAGGTTTAGTTTTTCGAATAAAATCACCAAAGACAGCAACATTGATCTTCAGTTCTGGAAAAATGGTTTGCACTGGAGCAAAATCTGAAGAACAGTCGATCAAGGCAGTGCGTAGTGTTGTTCAGACATTGCGAAAAGGCGGAATCAAGATAAAAAAAGATGCAGTAATTGTAATTCAGAACATGGTTGCTTCTGCTAATCTTGGTGGAAAGATACATTTGGAACAAGCTGCAAGAAGCCTTCCGCGAAGTATGTATGAACCAGAACAATTTCCGGGTCTGATACATCGGATGATTGATCCAAAAACTGTTATACTGTTGTTTGCGTCTGGAAAACTTGTTTGCACTGGGGCAAAAAAAGAATCGGATGTTTACAGATCAGTACATAATCTGCATACGCTTTTAGAAGAAAAAAAATTAATGATCTACGAAAGCTAAATACATCTAACTTGTTTTTTGATGAATCTACTTGTTTTTTGATTCTATCAAGAGTTTGTTCATCCAAAATATTTTTAGTGTGCAAAATATTGGAAATGGTAAGTATATCCGTAATCTCATACAATTTTACTTTTTCAGCCTCTAGATTTTCACGCGCACCTTCAAGTCTATTGACTATTACAAATGCCGAGTCTACTACTATCTTGGCATCTTTTAGAGCTTTGATAGCACCAAGTAGTGAATGACCGGTTGTTCCAACATCGTCTACTAGAACCACTCTTGATCCTTCCGGTATTTTTCCCTCTATGAGACTGCCGGTACCGTAGTCTTTTATTTTTTGTCTGATGTAAATCAACGGTTTCACAGTTTCCATGGCCAAAGCGGATGCTATTACAAGCCCTGATGTTGGAACTGATGCAATGTAATCAAAACTATCTAACCCTATTTTTTCTGATATTAAATTCTGAATAGCTTTTACCATCTTTCTGAATTGATGTGGAAAACTTGGTACTAGTCTAAGATCTATATAGTACACACTGTCTTTTCCACTTGAAAGCCTGAAGTTTCCAAACTTGATTGCACCACTCTCTTGCAAAAATATTGCAAATTCTTTGACAAAATCCACTGAAAAATTTACCGAACTAGATTTATTTTAACTGTCCCTTCGGTATGGTATGCCTGAAATTTGGCTTAGCTATGGATCTACTGATGTTGTTCTTGATGTTAGAGCAGAGAATTTGGAAAAACAGATAGAGTCTGGAGGTGTAAACCTGAGCGATTCCGAGATTGCTTCAAAATTAGAATCTCTTGACATGTCAAAACCAACAGAATTTGTTATAATGGAACATTCTAAAACAATTCAAAAAATTATTTCTGTTTTATTGGATATATGCACAAAGAAGTCGCTACCAAAACCAAAATTCTTAGTGGACAAGTCAAACTTGAATTTTATAAAAAATGTTTTTTCTGATCCTACAATTTCTATATCTGAATTTGATACATCTCAATTTTCTAATGCTAATTTGATTTTTATTGGAGAAATGGAGTTTGACGGACTATTTGGGTATAATACCATATCAACCAAACTACTGCGAAGATTTGGAAAAGACAATATGCTTGAGGCATATGAAAAAAGAGAAGGAAATCTCCCACTTCCTGGTTATGAGTTACAAACTATGCAAGTTGCAAAAAAATTCACTGATGGCTTTGAAATATCTTCTATCGAAATTGCAGCAAATAAAACAGGCGTAATTGATATTGCCACAGGTCATCCATCCTCTACCTTCTCACTAACAAAATCTCTGTCCTCTGTTGCAATACATGAAACAGAAAAACATAAGGTGGCAATTGTTAGCACTGGAAAAGAGGCAAGCAATGAGACACTGAGTAGATCACTCTCCTCCATCTGGAATTGTTCAGGTGCAATAAAAGAAGAAGGATTGGTGATACTTCTTGCAGAGTGTAAAACTGGATTGGGTTCTGATGCAATTCAGCAATATGTTGAGGGACGAATGAGTTTGGATAGGCTGAAAAATCCCTCCAAATATGTAGATGGAATGGAAGATTTGCTATTCTTGACAGAAATGCGCAAGAAATTTGGAATAGGTATCGTATCAATTTTGCCGTATCTTTATACGAAAGATAAACTAGAAATGATTCCATTTAGCGGCGCAAAGGAAACGATGGATTATGTTCTTAAAACATATGGTGACAGGCAAAAGATTACAATTATTCCTGATGGCTCTCACATCTTACTACGGTAAAATGGAGAATGGTAGTGGTGCACAAAGAAATGCAAGTGCAATAACAAGTCCAAACATTTTTTTTCTTTTTTGCGATAATGGTGATATGTCATCTAATGGTTTTACGTCCTGACTTCTCATGCTAAATATTAATACAAACAATGCCATGATGTAGTACCCAGTTGATGCAAGAATTCCTATGCTTGCATATGTCAAAATTTTATGCCATTTGATGCCGAATGTAGCCCTTGCAATGTGACCACCATCAAGTTGCCATGCTGGAAGAAGATTGAGAAATGTTATGAGGAATCCAAACCAGGCTGCTAATAACACTGGTGACATTACAACTTCTTGATTTGGTACATATTTTCCTACAAGGAATACAGTCGCATCCATTATTATGCTAGAATGTAGATCCATCAGACCTGATTTTTCCAAGAGTTCATGAGCTTGTGTACTTGGTATCATGGGAGACAAATATGCACCATATGTGGAAACAATTATTGCTACAACAAAGCCTGCAATTGGGCCAGAAATCCCAACATCAAACAGTATGTTTCTGTTTATAATCAAGCCACGCGACATTATGAGCGCTCCAAAAGTTGGTACAAAACCTAGTACTGGAATTCCGGGAATAAAATATGGCCAACTAATTCTAAGTTTGTGTATCTTTGATGCAATCATGTGGCCAAGCTCATGGATGCCAAGTATTCCAATCAATGAAGCAGTGTAGAGAATTGCTATGTAAATTGGGTCATCTCCTTTTACAACGGAATTAATACTGATGGCTCTATAGTAACCATCAACCAATACTGTAACTATTGTGGCAGCAAATAATGCTCTTGGAATCCATGATCGGCGTGACTTTGGAGGCTCAAATCTTGAAACCAGTAAGAACATTCTTCCAGAATTTGATTCTAGTCTAGCTATCATGTTTTTTGATTCCATGTGCTGAACTAGTTGGCGAAACTTCTCAGTTACATCGCTTCCTGAAATTTCAATTTGTAATAGGGTTGGACTTTGATTAAATCCGACTATGGCGAAATATGAGGAAACCACTGATAAAACTTCATCAAGAGTTGATATACTTGATTATGTGTCTTTTACTGTAATTATTTCTTTTATTTTTGCTTAAAGTTAAATAATTAATAATTCCAGTATCATTATAATGCAGGTAGCATTACGAGAGATTGGAAATTGCGTTATTCGTAGATGTGATCTATCCGATTTGATTCCAACTATGGAGATAAACCTCAAAACACTACCTGAGCACTATTCTGACTATTTCTATGAAAGTCTACTTGCTGAGCTGCCTGAAGCATTTCTAGTAGCTGAGGTGGAAAAGAATCTTGTGGGATACATAATGTGTAAAATTGAATATGGTTTTTCAAATTTCAAAAAACTTGGCTTTGTAAAAAAAGGTCACGTTGTATCAGTTGCGGTATTAAATGAGCATAGAAGAAAAGGTATTGGGGAAGGCCTAGTTCAGGAAGCAATTGCAGGAGTAAAACTAAAAAAATCAGATGAGCTGTATCTTGAAGTCAGGTGTAGTAACAGTGATGCCGTAAGACTCTATGAAAAACTTGGATTTATCATAAAACAGCGACTAAAAGCATATTATCGTGACGGCGAGGATGCATATCTTATGGCAATTGAGTTTGCTTACTAGCTTAAGATAAATAAGTCACAAAAAGACTCCTAGCTTATGACAAGGCAGCGAACTATTGGAATAATGATATTTGTCTTGGCAATCGTAGGCTTTTTTCTCTATGCATATCTGTTGATGCTCTCTGAATGGAGTCCTATAGTACTACAGCTTTCAGTGCTTATGGCAGTGGGAGGAATTCTTGGAGTAATTTCTTGGATTGGATATAATATGGCAACCTCAAGACCATCTCCTTCATCTCTTGTGACTGATGACAAGTAATCACTTGGATATGGCTGCATCTACCACTGCTTGATAAAATCTTGGACCTACCGGTCGTACAATTTTTGCACCCAAGATTTCAGATTTGACATTTACAACGCTTAGAAAATGTTGTGGTGCTAACGATGAGACTTGGTCTTTTTTTTCTGCATGGATATGACAATAGTAATGTATTACAGCTTTTTTCTTTGCAGCCTTGATGGCAGACTCGAGAAACTCGTCTGATCTTTCTGGTAGTAACATTAGGATTCTGTCTCCAACATCGTGTAACTTTTCTTCTATCACTCTTGCTGCATCTCCTTCTATTGACTCAACAGTTCCTTTTAGTTTATTCAATAATATGTTCTCAGAACATAATCTAGCTGCATCAGGATTGATATCAATATTGTATACGTGACATTTTTTCTTTTTTGCGGCTACGATGGAAAACATCCCAACTCCTCCAAACATATTGATTATTGTTTCTCCGTCTTTGACTATCTCTGCAATTCTTTCTCGTTCTGTTGAAAGTCTGGGTGAAAAAAAGGCTTTTTCTACATCTACTTTGAACCTGCAACCGTGTTCCTTGTATTCAGTCTCAGTCTTGTCATCTCCTGCAAGAAGCTCTAACTTTCTTATTCTATAGTCTCCTTCAACTGGGGATGATTGATAATAAACTGATTTTGCTGTCTTTACCTTGTCTAAAAGAACTTCCCCAATTATTTTCCTCTTGGGCAAGAGGGAATCTGGGACTCTTAATATGATAATATTTCCTATCTGATCAAATGCGCCATAAAGCTCTTCTGCCTCCGCTTCTGTGAGGATCCCAGCTACTGCTTGTTTTAACATCTTTGTCAATTTCTATAGTAAAACTTTCCAGACTGTTTTTGTTCTCTGTCTAGTCTGCTTTCCAATTTGTTTACTCTGGGCCTCATACTTGTCTCATCTCTTCTATACGTCATGTCCAGAGATCTCAAGAATTCATTCATTCCATCCACCTTTGGTTTTGGAGTTGTTGCATGACCTTCTCTTCCAGGAGTTCCGTGGAATATGACAATTGAATCAGAGATCAAATCCATAAGCTGAATATCATGATCAACTATAATTGCAGATTTTCCATAAGATCTTACAAATCTCTGAATAAGTTTTGCCACTGCTATTCTGTCCTCTACATCTAGGAATGCAGAAGGTTCATCGAGTGCATAGACATCAACTTTCTGTAAAAGACATGCCCCAATTGCCACTTTTTGAAGTTCTCCGCCAGACAAGTTTTTGACAGACTTGTTGTATAGTTTTTTTATCTTCATCGGATTGATTATGATTTCTTCTTCTGGGGTTTCTTGTATTGATCCGCCGTATGCTTTCTCAAGGAGAGAAATTACTTCAATGTCAAAGTCATTTGTTAGATATTGCGGCTTGTAAGCAATCTTTACCTTGGTTTCTATACTTCCAACATCTGGTTTTTCAACACCTGCTATCATCTTCATCATGGTTGTTTTCCCTAATGCATTGGCGCCGACAATGCCCAAGACCTCGCTTTTCTTAACCCTACCTGCCTCAATTGATAAAGAAAAGTTTGCAAATTTCTTCTCTAGATTTGGATAATTGATGATATTCTCAATTGTAACAAATTCATCTGTTGATGTAGATGCATCAAACTTGAATGCCGCATCTCTGAATCTGACGTTCTCGTTTGGAAGATAACCGTCAAGAAATACGTTAATTCCAACTTTGGTAGAAAGCATGTTTGCAACTATGCCATATGCGGCAGGCTCACCATAAAGGATCTCGATAAAATCACTTAGGTAATCTAGCAGTGTTAGATCATGTTCTACTACCATGACGCTTTTTCCCGACTTGGCAAGGTCCTGAATCACTCTTGCAACTCCAATCCTCTGAAAGACATCATTGTACGACGATGGTTCGTCAAAGAAATAGAAGTCTGATTCTCTTGATGCTGCAACTGCAACTGCAATTCTTTGTAATTCTCCTCCGCTCAAGTCTGTAATCTTATTCTCCAAAGAATTTTGTAAGCCAAGTTGTTGTATTAGATCTCGTGCCTTTCCACGTTCATCATATTTTTCTAAAAGTTCTTTTGCATTTCCATCAAATACCTTTGCTAGGTTGTATACTTGTTGAGGTTTTATGGATGCCTTTAACTCGTTATTTGCTATTTTTTCAAAATGCGGTTTAAGTTCAGTGCCTTGAAAGTGTTTTAAAATTTGACTCCATTCCGGAGGTGTAGCATAATTTCCCAAGTTTGGTCTCAAGTTTCCAGATAATATGCCAACTACAGTACTCTTTCCTATGCCATTTCTTCCCAGAAGGCCCATGACCTGGCCTTTTTTTAAACTTGGGATTCTGTAAAGCCTAAATGCGTTTTGACCATACTGATGAATCTTATCTGTCTTTAGTTCTTCTGCTAGGTTGACAATCGTTATTGCATCAAACGGACAAACCTTGACACAAATTCCACATCCATTACAAATATTTTCATCAATCTGAGCCTTGGCAGTTTCTTCATTTAGTATTATACAATCTGAACCCATCTTGTTTACCGGACAATATTTGATACATTCTAGACCACACTTCTTGGTCTGACAATTTTCCTTGTCAAGTACTGCAACTCGATGAGTCATACGTACTTACCTTTTTTCTTAATTTATATCTCTATCAAGCAAGATTAATACATAACAT
>JARCRW010000097.1 GCA_029850515.1 Nitrosotalea sp.
GATTAATTACATTATGTGGCATTTCTTTTGCAATTTTTTCGCTAGTTAAAAGCTGAACATTTTCTATTTCCACTACATTGATGAACCCGGTGCGTTGATTATCATATTTTATGTTGCCTGCTAATCTATAGATTGCACCATTTTGTGTATTGTTAATTTGTTTCCCAAGCAGCGTAACTGATATCATGGTTCCATTAGCGCCTACAGCGCTTCCTGAAAGCATCATCAAGTTATCACTTTTCATAATGACACCCTTCCAATTTTCAGATGCCACAAAATATTTGTCATTATAAACTATCAAGCCTTCCACTAGAGATATTGGAATTTTGTCTGAGTTGTCTGATCCCGTCTGTATCTGCAGATCTAATGTATAGATAGTATTTTTGATGTCATATCCTTTTTCATATATGATATAGTTAACATTAGGATGAAGTTCAGCATTTGCAAAATGAACTTGACTACACAAAACAATAAAAGTAATCACTACAAGTGGGATGGTAACAAGTTTTCTATTGGTAAGCATAGTTAGACAGATGTACCTTGGTTTATGATTGTAATTATGTTTCCCGGTATTATTGGAATAAATCATTCAAAGGTATCTAATGGACATAAGATTCATGATTTGGACTCTCACAAGTCTGAACTCATATGAGTTTATTGATAATCAGTAAAAATGGTTTATCCTCAAATTATGCTTGAGGCATACCAGATATTGTGATATGTGGAACAACTGCAACATGTCTTCATAGTCCGCCAATGATTACCGTAAGAAGAACTCTCTCAAAGGCAAAACACCAGTACCATACATTCCTGACAGAAAGTGGAACACGAAAACTTGTTGCATATCTTAACGAAAGACTTGCAAGAGGCGACAATTAGGACCCGAGTCATCAGTAATAGCACCAAACACTAGCTATAACATCAATCGAAGAAACAATGCTGGAAAAAAATTTCTTCCGACTCGAAGGATTAGTGAAGACATCAGAGATACATTCAGACCTAGATTTGCGTGGAGACCATACGTATTGAGGGCGTACTTTGACACACAGCTTCTCATGGCTGAATCAAGGGGAAAGATAGCTCATGACTTTCGCGTCTTCTTCATGGGTCACAAGGGAAGCATGGAAGCCAAGTATACAACCAACAAGGGAATGTTGCCTGTTGCACTGGTCGAAGAGATGCGACAAGCATTCAGACGAAGTGAAGAGTTGCTTGATCTGGAACTACAATCTGAAAATACAAAAGAGAAACCAACTGACCAAGAAAAACAATCAACGAGTTTGATACAGCAACCAACACAGATGGTTGTTGCAATAGACCAAGCAGAAAGTCTAATCGCTCAAGGTTGGAGATTTGTTGCGACTTTGCCAAAAGACAAGGCAGTAGTGGAGAAAAATGGGTGCGGAATGGAAACTGTTTGAATCATGATTAGGGATGGACTGGAGGGGATTTGAACCCCTGACCCCTCGCGTGCAAGGCGAGTATTCTACCGCTGAACTACCAGCCCATTACAGAAATTGGAAACCGCATAGATTTTAATTGTTGCCTTTAGGTGGCAAAGATTTTATGGATATTATTCTTTGATACATTCATGGTATTGCTCAAGTCAGAGGTTGTCCTAAAAGCAGGAGACAAAGCTCCAGACTTTGATTTGTTGGGAATTGATGACAAGAAACATTCTCTTTCAGAATACAAAGACTATAAAGCAAAATTGATAATTTTCATGTGTAACCACTGTCCATATGTTCAGGCCAAAGTAGATGCAATGAATGAAATCTATGAGAAATTCAAGGGAAAAATTGCAATGATTGGGATAAACAGTAATGATGCAACAAAATATCCAGACGATAGTTTTGACAGCATGAAAATATTTGCAAAAGAGAAAGATTTGAAATTTACTTATTTGGTTGATGAGACTCAGGAAATTGCAAAAAAATATGGTGCCGTATGTACACCAGATCCATTTCTTTTTGACAGAGAAGGAAAATTAGTTTTCCATGGAAGAATTGACAACGCAATGAAACCAGAGGACAAATCTACAGAGAAGACAATGATATCAAACATAGAAAAGGTTCTTTCCGAAAAGAAGATAGAGAAAGATTTTGACCCATCTATGGGCTGTTCCATCAAGTGGAAAAGCCAGCAGACTTAAATGACAGTCGGTAAAAAAAATTTCGGGCCGATAGCTCAGCTTGGCTGGAGCGTTCGACTGATAAAGTTATTCAGATATCGAAAGGTCGTGGGTTCAAATCCCATTCGGCCCATTGTTTTCAACCATACCATGACAGATTTTGGCAAATAGGAAGAACTTGTTACACTTTTGTTGTCAAGATTTAAGCTACCAATATATCTTGTAGATATGAAAAGAAAGTAACATGGACAAAGATGAACTGTGTAAACAAGTCCTAGATTTAGACTCGCGAATAAGATTTGCAGGCCTGATTAACGAAAATGGTAGACTCGTTGCAGGAGGAATGAAATCAGGGCTAAAATCTTTGGAAGATTTCAGAGATGATGAAATGTTATACATGGAGTTAGTTTTGAGAGCAAAGATGCGAAAGGAATTTGACAAGGTTTTAGGTCCCGTAAAATTTGCCATGTCATATAGAGATATGTTGATCATCATGAGTTTTCCAGTAGATGGCAACATCCTTTTGATTTCAGTTGAAAAGGACATTGACTTTTCCAAGCTTCCCTTTAAGATCTTGGAAATAATTCATCATTGATTTTGATAACTTTCAAACACAGTTTGACACCACTGTAACAAGGTTTCTACATCACCAGACACAAAGTCTACTCCAGTCTTGGTCTTTTTCATAATTGTGGTACACAGTGCAAGACGAAGATTCTTTCCAAATTTTTCTGTGCTTGTATCAACTGCCTTTGAAAAGAATTTGATTTCACCTTCTTTTGAGGAAAATATTATGATAATCATTATTCCTTCATGTTTAGGCCATATTTTATTGAGAAACCTTTGCAAGTCAATATCAAACATTACATCTATTGCAGAAGACATGTCACCAAGTAAAGAGACCCTCCATTTATCAGTGCGAAGTGCGGCAGAGGCAGCCTGTGCAAGAAGTGCATTATGATAATCAGTGGCCAAAATAACGACATTCTTTTTTGGGTTCATTTCTTCATCTAAAAGACCAATTAAGGAGATTGAAGTTGAGACTATCTCATCGAGTGAATTTTTTTCAGACCTTCCTATTTTTCCATCATTATAGGAACTTTCAACTGCCTCGATTGCGGGAATTATCACCTCACTTACTATTTTTGTAGGAGTAGCTCCAGAATGAAGTGCCGTTCGAAGTAGAGTGTGAGCTTCTCGGGTTGACCCCAACATGACATATTCCAGATACTTGTTTTGAACTTGAAAAAAGTCAGCTGGAAAACTGAGTTTATCTGCACCCTCCTCAATGAACCATAAATTGACGCTACCCATGTTTTTTTGTCTTATCAGACCCTCTCCAGCAAAGATCTTGAGGTATTTGGATATTGTTACACGGTTTATTCGCAGTTTTTCGGCAATTTCAATTCCTGTCAATCCGGTCTTTGTAGGACGAAGAACATCAATCAATTTTTCACGTATTTTATCTACACTATATTCTCGTGCCACAAGCCTTGTGTAGTTTTCTGGTATATAGCATTAATAAAATCAACAAGGACCAGGATGAGGTCCCTGTTGACCGGTACTTTGGTATGGTCTGGTTGGTCCAAGTTATGTGAGCGTGGTATGTGATAT